>JBAQWH010000538.1:0-3400 GCA_049298815.1 Thermoanaerobaculia bacterium
CTCGAGGACCTTGCGGGCTTCGAAGATCTGTTCACGCGTGAAGCCGTGAAGCGCCGCCAGAAAGCTGAGGGGTCCGGCGCCGAGCCGCGGCGGCCCGCCCGTGATGAAGGTGCCCGCACCCTGGCGCGACTCAGTCACCCCCATCGCCCCGAGCGCGTGAAGACCGGCGCGCACCGTCGGCCTGCTGACGCCGAGCTCCTTTGCGAGCTCGCGCTCCGGTGCGAGCCGGTCGCCCGGCCGCAGCTGTCCGCGCTCGATCATCTGGGCAATGTGGCGAACGACCTGATCCGCCGACTGGAGCTCGGCCGGCAGTGCATCGTTTGGGTTCAGATTCATGGATACTCGCTCAAGTGGACTGACCAATTCTCTACACCGGTCCTTAGTTGTCAAGACTGGATTGACCAATTTCTCAGCTCCGCGCTACGATTTCGGCACGCCAAAGCTGTTCTTGTCCCGCTCATTGACGGATTGGTCTGACCTCATGGGGATGCGATGAAGATATTGATGATCGTTCTGCTGTTGGGTTCGGCAGTCTTCCCGCCTTCGCTCTCCGCCGAGATCGCGGTCTTCGCGGACTATTCGGATCCCGATGTCATCCGGGTCGGCGAAGACTACTTCCTCGTCGCGTCCAGCTTCCAGGCAGTTCCGGGCCTGCCGATCCTTCAGTCGCGCGATCTGAAGCAGTGGACCCTCGTGGGGCATGCCGTGACGAGGCTGCCGTCTCCCGATTTCGACCGGCCGCAGCACGGCAACGGGCTGTGGGCGCCGAGCATCCGTCACCACGGCGGGTTCTTCTGGATCTACGTCGGCGATCCCGACCGCGGCCTCTTCATGACGCGCGCGAAGGACGTGCGCGGACCGTGGGAGCCGCTCACTCTCGTCAAGGCAGCGAAGGGATGGATCGATCCCTGTCCGCTGTGGGACGACGACGGATCGATGTACCTCGTGCACGCGTGGGCGAAGAGCCGCGCGGGGTTCAACGGCGTTCTGACCGTCAACCGCATGTCGCCCGATGGCAGGGCCGTGCTCGACGAAGGAACGGTGGTGTTCGACGGCCGCGAGCGGCATCCGACCATCGAGGGTCCGAAGTTCCACAAGAGGAACGGCTGGTACTACATCTTCGCTCCGGCCGGCGGCGTGAAACGCGGATGGCAGACCGTCCTCCGCTCGAAGAACGTCTTCGGGCCTTACGAGGACAAGATCGTGCTCGAGCAGGGGACCACGAGCGTCAACGGTCCGCATCAGGGTGCATGGATCGACGATTCGTTCATTCACTTTCAGGATCGCGGCGCGTACGGCCGGATCCTCCATCGGCAGAAGCTCGCGTGGGTGAACGACTGGCCCGAGATCGGCCGCGGTGGTGAACCGGAGCCGGTCGATCGGGTCCCGGCGCCGACGATCCAGACGTCGGACGAGTTCGACGGACCCGCGCCCGGGCTGCAGTGGCAGTGGCAGGGCAATCCATCGAAAAGATGGTTCGCCCTGCGCGGCGGCAGGCTGCGGCTGAGCGCGACGCCGGACAATCTGTGGAGCGCAACGAACCTGCTGCTGCAGAAGTTCGCGGCACCGGCGTTCAGCGCGACGACGCTCGTCGATGCGTCCTCGCTGAAGAACGGCGAACGTGCGGGACTCGTGATCCTGGGCGCGGACTATGCGGCGCTCACGATCGGGAAGAGCGACGGCAGAGTCGTCCTCCACCGCGTCACGGCACGCAATGCGGACCGGGATGGGGCGGAGTCGGAGGAAGCGTCGGTGACGCTGCCGCGAGGGCCGGTGCGGTTGCGCGTCGACGTCAGCCCGGAAGCGATCTGCCGGTTCAGCTACGCCCCCGCAGGCGAAGAAGCATTCAAGCCGATCGGCAGGGCCTTCGTGGCGCGTCCTGGCCGATGGATCGGTGCGAAGGTCGGACTGTTCGGTCCCGCCACCTTCGACTGGTTCCGCGTCGTCCCGTTCGAACCGCGCGAGAACGCGAGCCTCATCGTCGCGAAGGACGGAAGCGCCGACTTCACGACGATCCAGCAGGCGCTCGACGCGATTCCCGCCGACAACGACGACGACCGGACCATCCTCGTCCGGAACGGCGTCCATCGCGAGAAAGTGATGATCGCGAAGAGCCACGTCGCGCTCGTCGGGGAGGACCGCGACGCGACGCGCATCGAGTTTGCGGAGCTCAGGCGCAACTGGCGCGCGAGCCGCCCCGACGACTACGGCGCGGCCGTCATCAACATCGCCGATGGTGCGACCGACGTGACGATCGCGAACCTCACCCTCGTCAACGACTACGGCCGGAGGAGTGCGGGCGAGGACGATCATCAGTTCGCGATCCGCTCGATGGGACTCTCGAACCGGATCGCAATTCTGCACGCCAACGTCCGCGCCGACGGCGGCGACACGCTGAGCCTCTGGAACAGCGAATCGGGGCTTTCGTACGCGACCGACTGCACCTTCGAGGGACACGTCGACTTCGTCTGCCCGCGCGGATGGTCGTATGTGACGAACAGCCGCTTCTTCGCGCGCAACCTCACCGCGGCGATCTGGCACGACGGGAGTCGGGACCGCGACCAGAAGTTCGTCATCCGGCGATCGAAGTTCGACGGTGTGCCGGGATTTCCGCTCGGCCGCAACCACCGGGACGCGCAGTTCTACCTGCTCGACGTCGAGTTCAGCGCCAACATGGCCGACAGGCCGATCTACCCCTCGCCTGCGCCCGACCCGCGGCAGTGGGGCGAGCGGTACTACTACTCGAATGCGCGGCGCGAGGCGGGGTCCTTCCCGTGGTTCGCGGACAACCTCGAGGCGGCGGAAGGCTCACCGCGCAGCGAGGACATCACGGCAACGTGGACCTTCGCCGGCCGGTGGGATCCCGCGACGCTGCCCGCCGTCCTCCCGTTCGCAGCGATTCCACAACCGGAGAACGGATGGCGCTGGGTCGATCCCGCCGGCGCGACGCTTCGGTGGACCGGCGGACGCAACGCGCGCACGCAACGCGTGCACTTCGGAACGAGCGAGTCTCCCGAATTCCGTACCGAGCAGACCGCCACATCCTTCACGACCGGATCGCTCGAGCCAGGCCGCACGTACTTCTGGCGCGTCGATTCCGTCACGCCGGAGGGAGTCGTCGCCGGTCCGCTGTGGTCCTTCGTTGCCGATCCGCGGACGACGCGCATCGCGCTCGCCGGCGACTCGACCGTCACCGACAAGTCCGGATGGGGTCGCGGCTTCGAAGCGCACGTCGGCGAGTCGGCCGCGCTGCTCAACCTCGCACGCGGTGGCCGCAGCTCGAAGTCGTACGTCGACGAAGGTCACTGGGCCGCGCTTCTCGCGCGGAAGCCGACGCACGTCCTCCTGCAGTTCGGCCATAACGACGTGCCGGGGAAGGGGCTCGACCGCGAGACCGACC
>JBAQWH010000539.1:0-2347 GCA_049298815.1 Thermoanaerobaculia bacterium
GGTCGTAATCCGAGATGATCGCGGACCACGACTCCTTGTCGAGCGCCGTTTCGAGTTCGGGCAGCTCCTGGACGATCCGCGACTCGAAGTCGAAGCCCTCGCTCCGCAGCATGGCCGCCCCGAGGAGCGCGTCGTCCTCGTGATCCTCAACGAACAGGATGCGCAGCATGGGGAGACCCGGACTCGGGAGCTCTTGTGACGAAGGTCTCGAGCGTCAATTCGATGTCGTCTTCGTCGTCCTCGACCAGCAGGATCTTCTGCAAACCGCCCTCCGCCTCGCCCGGCGCCGCAAAAGACGGCCCACCAAGCGAGCCCGCGCTGCCGTGAGCGATCTGCAGCCATCGGCGAGTTGCGTGGCCGTGAACTGCGTAAGGCGAAGATTACACCAACGAAAGCGGTTTAGAGCTCGATCGTCGAAGTCGGCACGGCGCGGGCGCTGGACAGCCAGGACGACGCTTCCGACGGACGGCCGAAGTGGTACCCCTGCGCGAACTCGATGCCGAGGTGGCGGGCGGCAACCGCGGTCGATTCGTCCTCGACTCCCTCGAGGATGACGGCGCAGCCGAAGTCGTGTGCGAGGGCAATGACGTGCCGCACGATCCGCTCCCGGCTGCTGCTCGACTCGAACCGCGTCCCGAAAGTCTGGCTGATCTTCATGAACGACGGCTGGATCTGGTCGAGATACTCGAGATGCGAGTGGGCGGTGCCGACATCGTCGAGCGCGAAACGGATCCCGTCGGCGCGGAGGGCGTCGAGGGTGTAGTTGACGGAGTTGTTGTGAGGGACTCCGGACCGCTCGGTGATCTCGAGTACGACCCTCGACAGGGGCAGGCCGGCGCGCTCGGCGGACTGGCGGACGACCGGATGCAGACGAGGCGACTCGAGCAGCGGAGGGTCGACGTTCAAGAAGAGGATCGGTGCCTCGGGGAGCCGTGACGAGGCGGCGATGCCTTCCTGGAGGCAGGCGAGATTGAGTGCTTCCGTCTGCGCGCGCCTGACCGCGTACTCGAAGAGTGTGCCTGCGTCGCCGAGCGGCCAGCCGTTGCGGACGCGTGCGAGCGATTCATAGGCGATCACAGGGCGGTCATCGCTCAGCGCGACGATCGGCTGGTAGACGGTCGACAACGCCGAGCCCCGGAGCAACTCGGTGAGCGACGGCACGCGATGAAGCTCGGCGGGGGAGGTTGCCAGCGGGCGCGACATGCCGAGTGCCAGCTCGAGCTCTTCGATCCCGAACGGCTTGGCCAGCAGCGCCGCAGCCCCGGCCCTCATGGAGCTCGATCGCAGCTCCTCACTCGCCCTCCCGGTCATCAGGGCCACGCGACAGTCGGGCCGGCGCTCGTGCACCCGACCGAGGAAGTGGAAGCCTTCGAATCCGAACGGACCGGAGAACTGAACGTCGCTGACGACATGCGTCACGGGGAACCGCTCCATGCACATCTCGGCGGCTTCGACGTCCGCGCAGATGACGACGGAACGCCCGGCGTGCTCGAGGCCGAGGGCGACCGCCTCTGCAACGTCGGCATCGTCGTCGACGATGAGGACGCACTCGCGGTCGTGGTGCTGTGGCGGTTCGGTCAATCGATTCTCCCCGCCCGGAGAATCGGGCGTCTGAGTCAGCGTTTTGTCATCAGGCACTCAACCTGACCCGTGAAGGCCCTTCTGCTCGGAGCCGTCCGTGGGCTGCGAGGTAGAAGGCGACGTCAGATTCTGACAGAGCATACAGAACTCTGTCTCCTCCCCGGCCGGAGGCGCTGAGGAATGCGTGCTCCCGATCGAGGATGAACAGGACGTCGCCGGCGAATTCGCCCGGCAGCGAGGCGATGAAGTGAAGGCACTCGAGCGCGGTCACCGCGCTGTCGACCACGACCCGGCCGATGTCGAGGCTCATCTCGAGCGCCTGCGTGCGGATCGCGAAGCGTGCGGCCGCGAGCGAATCGACGAGCATCACGTTTGCCGCATCCGTCTCGACGATTCCGTCGCCAGCCCACTCCTGCACCACGAGAGTCGTGCGAACCTGTGCATTCATCGTGACGATCTCAGTGCAAACGGCTCAGTGCGACGAAGGCGACCGCGATGAGGCTCGAGGGGAGGGAAACTGTCACCAGGACCCGCCAGCTCTCGCGTCCGCCTTTCATGTCTGCCACGGTTGCCTGAATGAAGTGCGCCATGTTCGTTCTCCTCGCTTTTGATCTGGCCGGGGATACTCCAAGCCGGATACCAGATGGAGGATTTGCGGTAAGTGAGTCGGCTGGAAGGTGTTAGCTCGCAGCCCCGAAATCGGTGACGTCCGAAAACTGGACATTCGCTAGGAAGTCCGTCCGGAAAGCGGTCGATGGACGGCGGC
>JBAQWH010000540.1:0-3589 GCA_049298815.1 Thermoanaerobaculia bacterium
GAGCAGAGCGGCGCTCAGCAGCACGGCGATCGGCACGTTGCCGTAGTAGATGACGCTCGTCGCAGCGGCCGACAGGCGCGTCGTGACCCGCACCCAGAGCGTGTGACCGATCAGCGTGCTGCCGACCGCCAGGAAGGTGAGCCCGGCCCAGTCGATCGGTCGCAGGTCCCACCGGCTCTTCGGGAGAAAGAGGAGAAACAGGAGGAGAGCGAAACCGAACTGTCCGAGCGCTCGGATCGAGTTCGGGATGGCCGCGAACCGCTGGTGAAGGATCGGAAGGCTCGCGTACATCAACCCGCTGAGCGAGGCCAGGAGCATCCCCACCGTCACTTCGTTCGTCAGGTCGAACGACGGGACGACGATCAGCGCGCCGGTGACGGCGAGCAGGACCGAGGCGATGTCGACGGCGTGCAGCCGCGTCCCTCCGAAGATCCGGCCGAGGATCAGAAGGTGGATGCCGTAGGTCGAGAGTCCGATGGTGCCGATCGAGGCGGACGAAGCCTTGATGGCGAGGAAGTACGTGATCCAGTGGCCGAAGAAAAGGGCGCCGATGAAGGCGAGCGGGAGGAGGTCCCGGACGGACGGCCGCCAGCTCGGCCTGCGTGCTGCGACGATCGCGAGCACGCCCGCCGTGGCGATCGACAGTCGGAAGATGCCGATCGTGAACGGTCCCGCCGAGACGAATTTCACGATGACCGGGATTGCGGCGAACAGGACGATCGCGGCAGCGGCCTCGAGGAGGGTCACCCGGAGGGATGGTCGGGACGTCACGGCGGCGGAGTCTAACTCGGGGGGGAGGTGACGGGGGCCTGCGGGGTGCCGGGACGGTCGAGTCCGGTCCTAAATGAAACGTCATGTCGCAAATTGCAACGGGCTGTGGCACAGTGAGAGCCGGTGATTTCCAATGTCAGATCGCGGTTCGAGGGGGCGGTCGGCGCCTGCCATCGTGGGGTGCTGCGCGTCACTGCAAGTGCTGACGCCCGCTCGAATGATCTCGGCATTCATCGGTCCCCGGCGATCGGCGGATTCCGGGTTGGAGCCTGGGGCGGGCGGCCGCGGCGGCGGGCTTCACGTCTGGCTACAGTCTGTGACACGGGGGTCGTGTGTTGGTCATCACGCGGTTTCGCGTGCGACACAACGTTCAATGCGACCAGGACAGCAACGATCCTGAAGGGAGAATAACGATGTCACTCATCCTGCGTGGCCTAGTAGCCTTGGCAGCCGCCGGTTCGATGGCCTTCCCGACTGAGGCGCCTCGCCTTTCGAGCGACGCAAGCACTCAGCCGACGGCCCGCCGCCGCGCCGCCAACCCGACCCCGGCGACTCCGTCGGCACCCGAGAGGCTCAAGTTCACCGAGAGCCAGCTCGAGTACTACCTCAACGACGACGGTATCGCGTACATCCGCCCGGGCCTCAAGGTGAAGGTGAACTCGATCACGGTCGGCACCGATCGCCGGCCTGTCGTCGACATCACGATCACCGACGATCTCGACCAGCCGCTCGATCGCGCCGGCAAGATCACGCCGGGCGCCGTCTCGCCCAGCTTCATCCTCTCTTCCTACGATCCTGCCACGCGCGAGTACTCCTCGATCACCACGCGCGCTCAGACGACGCCGGCGAGCAGCCCGCGTCCCGGCGTGACTGCAATGCAGGGCTCGACTGATTCGGGCGGTACGTGGACCGACCTGTCGACCGGTCGCGCGACCTACAAGTTCAAGACCGCCATCCCGGCGTCCGTTACGAGCTCGCAGACGCTGACCCTCGGCATCTACGCCGCGCGCAATCTCTCTTCCCAGATTGGCAAGAACTACTACTTCAACCTCGAGCAGGACTTCCGTCTCGACGGCGCCGCCGTCGCGAAGGACCAGACCTGGGACAAGATCCACGCCCAGTCGGCCACCTGCAACAACTGCCACGATCCGCTGTCCGCCCACGGCGGCTCGCGCCGTGACCTCAAGCTCTGCGTCCTCTGCCACAACCCGACGACGATCGACCCGGACACCGGCGAGTCGCAGGACATGGAAGTCCTCGTGCACAAGCTGCACTTCGGACACCTTCTTCCGAGCGTTCAGGCTGGCAAGCCGTACATCGTGATCGGCCATAACCAGACCGTGTTCGACGCCTCGCACTTCGCGTTTCCGCAGGACATGCGGAACTGCGACACCTGCCACGAAGGCCTCACTGCGGCACAGAAGGCCTCGCAGACGCACGTCTGGTACACCAACCCGACCAAGCACGCCTGCTTCTCCTGCCACGACAACATCAACCTCGAGACCGGCGAGGGACATCCGGGCATGGCGCAGGCTGACAACAGCCGCTGCCCCGTCTGTCACGTTCCGGACAGCGGCAACGAGTTCGACGCCTCGATCAAGGGCGCGCACGTCATCCCGACCAAGTCGAATCAGCTCCTCGGCCTCCAGGTCTCGATCGTCAGCGCGACGAACATGAAGGCTGGCCAGAAGCCGACCGTTACCTACAAGATCACCGACAAGAGCAACAAGGCGGTCGACGGCTCCAAGCTCTCGACGTTTGCGCCGATGATCGCGGGCCCGACGGGCGACTACACCAAGTATTTCCGCGAGGCTCCGGCCGTCGGCGCTGCCTCGCGCGTGTACAACGCGACCACCGGCAATACGAGCTACACGTTCACGAACGCGATTCCAGCTGACGCGACTGGCACCTGGGTCGTCAGCGGCGACTTCTACATGACGTCGACCATCAAACGCGCCGACGGCGAGGCCGACATCACCGGCATCCGTGACGCCGCCTTCAACCCGATCGCGTACTACTCGCTCGCGACCGGCACGACGGCCGGTGCGACACCGCGCCGCACGAGCGTCGACATCAAGCTGTGCAACACGTGCCACGACAAGCTCGCGCTCCACGGCGGTCAGCGTCAGAACACGCAGGAATGCGTGATCTGCCACAACCCGGTCGAGAGCGACACGTCGCGCCGTCCGGCGGCGGCCGGTGCGCCCGAGTCGATCTCGATGGCTCGCCTGATCCACCGCATCCACCGCGGAGTCGCGCTCGAGCAGGACTTCACGGTCTACGGCTTCGGCGGCAGCGCGAACAACTACAACGAGATCGGCTACCCCGGCGATCTTCGCAACTGCACCAAGTGCCACGTCAGCAGCAGCCAGCAGCTTCCGCCGCCGGTCGGTACGCAGCCCACGATCGCGCAGCGTGACTACTTCTCGCCGCAGGGTCCGGGCACCGCAGCCTGCCTCGGTTGCCATGACACCCGCGACGCAGCCGCTCACGCGTTCCTCAACACCACCACGTTCCGCGGTCAGCCGGCAGAGGCTTGCGCCACCTGCCATGGCGTCGGATCCGAGTGGTCTGTTGACAAGGTCCACGCACGGTAAAACGAGATTCCTCGAGGGGGGCTCCGGCCCCCCTCCCCGTATCTCCTGCAGAAGCGGAAAAGGATGTTGTCGATGAGACCATATGCATTGGGGGCCGTCGCCCTCCTGCTTTTCCTGGGCCTCTCGCCAGGGTTGCCGGCGGCGTCGCAGCAGACGCCGCCCAGCGCCCCGACAGTCCCACCGACTCCGCCGCCGCCTCCTCCGGCTGACCAGCCGGCGCC
>JBAQWH010000541.1:0-2506 GCA_049298815.1 Thermoanaerobaculia bacterium
CGAGACCGCCGCGGGAGTGGTGGAAGTGACCGGCGCCTGCGCGTTCAGTGCGGCCGGCGCTGCGGCGAGTATGAGCAGCGCCATGACCAGGCCGGCGCCTGCGCTTGGTCCGAACCACCGGGAATACCAGGGAAAGGCTCTACTCCACATGCCAACCCTCCGGGAACTACGGATCGTCTGGCAGTCGAATGCGTATGGTCAGGTGCGCGAGAGGATATGGATGCGAGTCACAGAGCCGATATCGCAGTCGTCACCCATGGCAGTGGCTATCTGAACGAGCGAAGCCCGCCTTCGTTGTCGTTGCGGGACGGTCACGCTTCCGCCGTCGCGGTCTCGCTGACCTTTGCGCGCGTGAGCCATAACGTCAGCACACAGGACGCTGCGAATGCGGCGAGCAGGACGAAGCCGATCGTGAAGCTGCCGGTCGAGCGGCGAATGAACCCGAGCAGCAGCGGCGGGAAGAAGCCGCCGAGGCCGCCTGCCGCACCGACCAGGCCGGTGACGCTGCCGACGGTGGTCGGGAAGTACTGCGGGACCAGCTTGAAGACGGCGCCATTCCCGAGACCGATCGCTGCAGCCATGCCGAGCGCGCCGATCGTGAACGTGATGATCGAAGTCGGTCCGGCCATCAGCAGGGCCGCCATCGCGGTTCCGGGGAAGACGAAAGCGAGAATGCGTTCACCCCCGAAGCGATCGGCGAGCATGCCTCCAAGCGGTCGCATGGCGGTCGCGAGGAGAACGAAACCGGCCGTCCGCATCCCGGCGTCGGCCGGAGTGAGACTGAAGATCTCGGTCAGGAACGTCGGCAGGTAGACGGCCATCGCCACGAACCCGCCGAACGTCAGGAAGTAGTAGGAGCTCAGGATCCAGCTCCGCGCCGAGCGGAGCGGCTCGAACGTCTCGGCGAACGACTTCGGCCGGCCAGCAAACGGCGGGTCCTCCGCTTTCGCGAGGAAGAAAAGAAGCCAGAGGCCGGTGAGCAGGGCGAAGGTCCAGAAACCCCATCGCGCGCCGAGCGCCCCCGCGATGAGCGGTGCACCCATCGCGGCAAACGACTGTCCGATGTTTCCGGCGCCGTACATGCCAAGCGCCGAGCCTTGCTGCTCCGGCGGATACCAGCGGCTCACGAAAGGAACACCGACGGAGAAGCTCGCGAGTGCGATCCCCATGATGAATCCGAAAACGAGCAGCTGCGTGTAGGTCGTGACGAAGCCGATCGCGACGGCCGGGACGATGGAGGCTGCCATCACGAGCGAGAAGATCAGGCGTCCGCCGAAGCGGTCCGTCAGCATGCCGAGCGGGATACGCCCGAGGCTTCCGAGGAGGACCGGAAGCGCGAGCGCGATGCTGACCTGCATCGGGTCGAGCTGCATCGTCTTCTTCAGCATCGGCATCATGGCCGACACCGATCCGAAAATCGCGAAACAGACGGCGAAAGCACCGGTGGCAAGCGTCAGCTGCAGAGCGTTCCCGGCATTCGATCGGCCCTGAGTCATGGACATCTCCTGTCTGTCGAGGCTCTGAGCTTGGAGCCGTCGCAACCCGCCGCACATGACAAAAGTCATGCGACAGGAACGACGAACGACCAATTACGGCGAGTGGACGTCCGTTCAGGGGTCTTGATGCCGAGCAGGAGCGTCACGGCGCATCAGCAGCCTTCGCGTCGACGAGGCTCCACGTGGCCCAATGTCGTGCTTCAACCTCACCTCGACTCGCGTACCTGATGCAGGCGCGCGCGGATCTCGCCGGCCACGCGGATGACCGCTTCAGTCGTTTGTTCGAGCGACGAATCGCCGTCGCGCTGCTGTACTAAGCGGTCGCGGGGTGGACCGGATGTACGCCGGCGAACGGCTTGATCGCGATCGCGACTACTCGTCGAACGCCAGTGACACCGGCTGCGCGTCGAGGGACGTGACCGCTGCCGTCGTGCTGGCCGGCTCCACCACGACCGCGATCACGTAACCGTCCTCGTCGAGAACCGGAGCGCCGCGCAGCGTCTCCGCATCCTCGACCTTCTCCTGCAGACGCAGGCGGAGCGCATGCGAAGAACTCCCGATGAGAGTTCCTTCGTAGACCACCTGCTCGCACCCGGACTGCACGCGCCGGCAACCAACCACGAAATGAGGCGACGTGAACGAGGGCTCCCGCGGCTCATCGCGGATCGTGAGCGCGTGGACCGGAGGTGTGCCCGCAAACGGCTTGATCGCCATCGCGAGCACAGCCTGGAAATTCACCGGCTTCTTCGTCTCGCACGAGATCGCTTCGAGGACTCCCTTCGGCTTCTGCGGCGGCCACATGGTCCACTTCTGCATCTTGCGGAACGTGTCGCGCACCAGGTTCCCCGCGGGCGGCTCGGACGGGAAAGGAACGGCGCTGACTGCGACGATCCCTCCGGCCCGCTGAACGAGGAACGCCAGCTGACGATGCGTGGCCGAAGGCAGCACGAGATCGCTCTCCATGACGATCTGTGGCCAGCGGGCCTCCGGGGTCCGGATGAATGGCGCGG
>JBAQWH010000542.1:0-4102 GCA_049298815.1 Thermoanaerobaculia bacterium
CACCCGCGCGGCGCAGGGTCAATTCGACGACACTCCCCGGCTCGCCCCGAAGGTGTGAGATGACGCTCTCGAACGGGAGTCCGGCGAGCTGACGGCCGTCGATGGCGAGGATGGAGTCGCCGCGCCGGACGCCTGCGGCCGCCGCTGCCGACCCGATGAACATCAGACCGACTTCCGGAACCGTGGCGCCGTCGGGATAGCCGAGGGTCACGCCGACGCCGCCGAACGCACCGGTGAAGCCGCTCTGGTAGACCGCCCACTCCTCGGCATTCAGGAAATTCGAGTAAGGATCGAGGTCCTGCAGGAGGAGACGAAGGGCCCGTTCCTCGAGAGCAGTACGCTCGACCTCGTGCATGAACTTCTTCCCGAGAACGTCGAGCACCGCGTCGATCCGGCCCGGAGGCGGGGCTGATGTGGAGGGCTGTGCGAAAGCGTGAACGGCAACCAGCAGCAGCACGGCGATGAACCGCTTGCTCATGAACACCTCATGTCGTCGAAGTCCCGCGATTCTAGTGGAGGCCGAGAGGCCGGCGCGAAAGACCGGGGCCGTAGTCTCCGTGCCGCGTGGTTCCGACTGACGCGTCGTCTCACTGGCCTTCGCCCCGCCGCAGCGGGGAGAAGGTGCCGAAGGCGGATGAGGGGGAACCCATCAGGTTCCGGCCAGGATCGCCCTTAGCTGCGAGGAGCCGCGAGCCTGGATGTCCGCACTCCGCTCTCGTCAGGTGATGAAAGCCGCGCCGCGGATCACCCTCCGGCTGCCACCGCCGCCCAAGATATCCAACACCAGATGAGCATCTATACTCTCAGAGAGAAGTCTCTACCTTTGGATAAACGTCTAATGACATAACTCCGAGTTGGGCGGCGTGGGCAAAACCACGGATGATGAGGACTAAGCTTGGCTGACGGTCAGAAACTCACCGGCCTTCGCCGCATACTTCGCTCAACTCGCGTTTCCTACGCAGGGTTCCGCCACGGGTTGCTCCACGAGGCCGCAATCAGAGAAGTTGCCATCGGTGCCTCAGTGCTCATCATACTGTCGGCACTCCTTCCCGTAACGAACCTTGAGCATCTCGTGCTGATGCTTTCGACGTTGCTCGTGGTTGTGGTGGAATTCGTGAATAGCGCGATCGAGAGTGCTGTAGATCGAATCTCAAAAGAGCATCATCCGCTGTCGGGCCTGGCCAAGGATTACGCAAACGTCGCCGTCGTGATCGCCGTTCTGATGATGGGGATGTCCTGGCTCGTCATCGCCGGCCCACTTCTCATGCGTTGGCTTCGCAAGTAGGTTCCCGACGCCCAAGTATGCGATCTTGTTGGCTCATTAAGAGTCTGTCCTGGCAAACGCCGCCCAACCAGCGCTGACTGTCGCCTGTCAGGACGTTGTTCCTATCCGGGCGACGAAGGAGCTCGTCAGGTCGATCGTTCCGCGCCCGCAACAGATTCCCGGGCGAGCTAAGATAGACGCCGATGAATGCCTGTCCGATGCACCGCCACGAGCACCGGCAGTTGCCATGCCCCTGGCCGGAGTGTGAGAACGGCGGAGGTGCATCGGATACGTTCGAGGTACCTCGGCACACGGGCGCCGGAAGGATGACGCAGGCCGAAGGCCATTTCCAGCTAGCACCCCCGGCGCGCATCTTCCGGCGGAAACAGTGGCATTGTGTGAAGTGCGATGCGGTGGGCTGGTCGTGGGTGGAGGCCGGAGCGGAACCGCGCGAGGACCGGTGCCCGCATCGGCGCCCGGCCACGGTCGTTCCGCTGGCGCGCCGAACGACCACACGTTGACCCTGAAGCCTCATTGTGGCGTTCGCTCGCCGCCCGGGTCCAGCTCCTTTCTGGGAGGTGCACCTGCCCGCGACGTTCACCGTCTATCACCTCGGCGACGCGTGGCCGGTACCCGCCCCATAAGCCTCGCTGCCTGACTCGGCCGCTGCACCGGACGCCGACCGCGCCGCGGTTATTCCGAGTGCGATACTCTTTCCGTGCGGTTCGTGCCGGTGAGCAGCAAACCGTTGGGCGACTGAATGATGCTGGTCTTCGTGTTCATCTTCTCATCGCTGATGGTGGCCGAGCAGAACGACGCGCGTTCCGCTGAGGCGCTCGCGGAGGTGACGCGGCAGGTCGCTGGCGTCACGTGGAACGCATCGCCTGAGGTCGCGGACTACAACTGTGACGGACGCCTCGACCACGCTTTCCTGGGAATGCGCGCAGGCAAGGTGATCGTCGCGTTTCGCCTCTCGCGGGCAGCGAAGGTCCAGTGGTTCGAGTTCGGGGTCGACTCCGCCGAACAGGAGTCAATCTGTGAGAAACCCGCAGAGATCTATACCGAGGACCTCGACTCCGACCCTTCCGAAGCGGTCGACGGTGTCGAGGGATTCAAGTTGTCGAGGACATGCAAGGGACTCCAGCTGGTCGGCGGTGAGTGCGACTTCTACCACTTCTACTGGAATCACGTCCGAAAGCGAATGGACTGGTGGAGGCTGTAGTAGCCGCGCCGCCCCTTCGCGCTGCTGAACCGCAGGGCCGCTAGATGACTAACAGGGTCAGCACACCTGCTGTAATGACGACTCTCGTGGTTGGCGCGAGCGGGGCGACCGGGCGATTGCTTGTGCAGCAACTGCTCATTCGCGGACGGAACGTCAAGGTGATCGTTCGATCGTCCGACACACTGCCGGAAGCCCTCAGGACTCACGGCAACTTGTCCGTGATCCGCGCAAGCGTCCTGGACCTCAGCGACGCCGAGATGGCCGCGCACGTCGAAGGGTGTGACGCGGTCGCCTCGTGTCTGGGACACAACATCAGTTTGAAGGGTATTTACGGACACCCGCGCAGGCTTGTCACCGATGCGACGCGCCGCCTGTGCAACGCCATCAAGGAACACAACTCCAAAGAGCCAACCCGGTTCGTACTCATGAACACGGCTGGCAACAGCAACCGCGATCTTCACGAGCGGGTGTCGCTCGGTCAGAAGTGCGTCATCGGACTTCTTCGTCTACTGCTGCCTCCGCATCCAGACAATGAGAAGGCGGCGGACTACCTGCGAATCACGGTCGGCCAACACGACGGTGCGATCGAGTGGGCCGTGGTGCGTCCGGACAATCTGATCGACGCGGACGAGGTCACCGGATACGAAGTCCATCCTTCACCGATTCGAAGCGCGCTCTTTGATCCGGGTACGACCAGCCGGATCAACGTTGCTCACTTCATGGCTGATCTGATCACCGACGATGCCACATGGAACAAGTGGAAGTGGCAAATGCCGGTCATCTACAACAAGCCATCCTGATCGCGCGCGTAAGACCATCGACGACGTTCGGCGGAGCTCCGGTACTTGAAGCAGTAAGCCAACGCGCGGAGCATCGTCGGACGTCAAGGATCCCGCGGGGCAGGTGCTCCTCATTTCCGCAGAATCTTCTCCATCGACTTTCCCTTCGCGAGCTCGTCGATCAGCTTGTCGAGATAGCGAATCTCCCGCATCGTCGGTTCTTCGATCTCTTCGACCCGGATCCCGCAGATCACGCCCTTGATGGAGCTCCGGGCTGCGTTCGGATGGGGAGCTTCGGCAAAGAAGGTCTCGAAATCCGTCCGTGCATCGAGTCGCGCTTCGAGCTCCGCCTGGCTGTAGCCGGTCAGCCACCGGACGATCTCATCGACTTCTGATTTCGTCCGTCCTTTCCGCTCCGCCTTGGTGACGTAATGCGGATAGACGCTCGCGACACTGGTCGTGTAGATGCGATGTTTGGTCATGACGAGTTCTCGCTTCCTTTGTACGCCAGCTTCTCCCGCCTGAGTCAAGCCCACTGCTCTGAATTTGTCGAGGGGAACGAGGCCGCGTAGCGGCCGACAGGTCGGAGCACCCGGCTTCAGCCGGGTGACCGGAACGTGGAGAAGGCATGAGCCCGCGAAGCGGGCGACAGAGAAGGCGGTCTGTCCTGCCGCCCGCTACGCGGACTCCATCGTCTGTACCTCGGATTAACCCCGGCTGAAGGGCGTGTTGCTCAAGCCGGGTGGTGGATTGGCGTTTAGCGGGCGGAGCAGCGAAAGGCGAGAACGAGCGGTCGGTCGGGTGCGAGCAGCGTACGAAGTCGGTTGAGAGCCAGGA
>JBAQWH010000543.1:0-2189 GCA_049298815.1 Thermoanaerobaculia bacterium
CCATTTCGCCCCTTCTTCCCTGTTTTCAGCGACTTATCTCCTCATGCCTCCCATGGCAGCGCCATTGCCCTTATAGGCAGGCAGACGCGGTCCGACACCCGAACAAAACGGATCGCCCACAGGAGAAACAACATGGTCGCCCTGCTCGTCATCGCCATCTTCCTCACCGCCGTCACCCTCGACCACTTCCTCCATCGCGCCTCGCACGCCGGGCGCCCGGTCCCCCACTCGCTCTCTGAACCCACTCTCGCCGCCTGAGCCCCGCTCTCACGGTCGCATCCGAAAGGAGAACTCCCATGGTCGCTCTGTTCGTCATCCTCACCTTCGTCATCGCAGTCCTCATCGACCATCTCCTCAGCCGCTCCCCCATCACGGTCGTCTCCGACGCCATCGAGCCCGCTCCGGCTCCCCGTCCCCGTCTGGTCCCCTCGATCGTCGCCGGCTTCTCGCTCCCCGAGAACCTGAGCTATCACCCGGGCCACACCTGGGCCGTGGCCGAGACTCCCGAGCTGGTCCGCGTCGGCGCCGACGACTTCGCCGTCAAGCTCGCTGGCGGCATCTCCAGCATCGACATCCCCACCCGCGGCCAGTGGGTCCGCCAGGGTCAGAAGATCGTCTCGATGCACCACCAGGGACGCGAGATCGCTCTGGTCTCCCCGATCGAAGGCACCGTCGTCGACGTCAACGACGCCGCCCTCGACAACCCCTCCCTCGCCCAGAGCGACCCCTACGGCGACGGCTGGCTCCTCAAGGTCAACTCCCCCGACGCGAAGACCAACTTCCGCAACCTGCTCAGCGGCAACGTCGCCCGCAAGTGGCTCGACGACGCCGCCGCAAAGCTCCGCGCCTACATGGCCCCCACCCCCGCCCTGGCCACCGTCATGGCGCAGGACGGCGGCCTGGCCGTCACCAACGTCATCGACCAGCTCCCCGACGCCGACTGGGACAAGCTCCAGAAAGACTTCTTCCTCGCCTGATCCCACCTCTCTCCCCAAAAACCAAAAGGGACGAGCTCCGGCTCGTCCCTTTGTTCGTTCTGGCTGAGGCTCGTGAACGCTACGGAAAGACGATCTCGGAGATATCCGTGAAGTGCAGGAAGCGGAACTCGCCGGAGACGTGGTCGCGGGCGACGAAGACCGGCTGGTAGCCGAAGCAGTTGTCGGCGAACCGCGCATCGGCCGTCTCTCCCGACTTGAGCGTCACCTTCACGCTCATCACGGGGCCGCGATCGCAGCACGAAGCGTCGGTCACGGAGGTCGCTGGCCCTTCGATCTTGGCGAGCGTCGCGCGGGCCGGCTGGAATTCCTGGCCGTTGCGGCAGAAGCGGGGGTACTCGTTCATCGGGTAGCCGCTCATCGGGGACTCGAAGGCGAACTGGACCGACTCGGCATCGACCGCGAACTCCGTGCCGGCGGTGGTCATCTTCACCCTGACCGTCGGGGTCGGGGTCAGTCGGAACGTGGTCTCCGAACCCGGCGCGACCGTCACGTCCCTGGTCACATAGCCGCTGCGGCTGATCCTCAGAGGGACGATCGCGCCGCTCTTGAAGACGAGCTGGAAGCGCCCGGACGCATCGGTGACGGTCTTCGCGTTGCCAGAGGTGACGTCGACGTTCTTGACCGGCTGGCTCGTGGCGTCGTCGAGGACGACGCCCTTGACGGTCACGTCCGAGAGGGAGTTCGTCGGATGGACGACGGCACGGCGCTTTCCGGCGGCAAACGCGGGCACGGCCAGCATGACGGCGATGACGGCGACGACGACGGGGATTCTGCTGATTCGGGTCATGGGTCTCCTCGATTGATTGCTGTGTGCGACCGCAACAGCGACCGCAGAGTTTCGCACAGATCTCATACGTGCGAGCTCACCGTTCCGTCACATGCGGACGCGACAGGGGACCCTTCCCGGCCGCCCGCGCGACGTTCGGCTCGATATACTCCGCCCGCACGAGGGTGAGGACGCAAGCTTGACCGCGCAGAGTTCGGCAACCAGGTCACTGCCTGCCGGCCCGTGTGCGTTTACCTGACCCGTTGCACGAAATTTCGGAGGTGCTATGCGTCGAATTCCGCTTCTGATGCTGTTCGCGGCCGCGCTGGTCTTCACGGCCTGCGCTACCACCGTCACCCCGGTCACCACGCAGACCGAAGCTCCCGCTGCCGTGGAGCCTGTGATCGCGCCGGCGCCGCCCGCCC
>JBAQWH010000544.1:0-2666 GCA_049298815.1 Thermoanaerobaculia bacterium
GACCCGCGCCCGGACGAACCAGCTCATGTTGCCCGGTGGCACCGAGGCGGTCAGCGCGGTCGTCGCTCCGTCGGTCTCGCCGAACAGCGTCGGCGTCCCTTCGCCCAGCGAGACCCAGAGCTCGTACTCGACGGCCGATGCGACGTTGGCCCAGCTGAACGTGACCGTGGAGCTCGGAAGCAGCGCGCCGTCGATCGGGAGAATCGGATCCGCGAGGGCGGTGCCGCACTCGACTGCCGGCGGGATCGTGAAGCTGCGCGCGGCGGACTGCGTCGAAGCACAACCGTCGTACAGCGCTTCAACCCACCACGAGACCACACCGCGTGCGAGCGCGACCTGGAAGAAGGTCTCGCCCTCGGTCCTCCCGATCACCTGCGGCACCGCCTCATCGACGGAGACCCAGACGCGGTAACCGTCCGCCCCCTCGGCCGCCGTCCACTCGAGCCTGACGAGCGACGAGTTGACCGTCGCGTTGTTTGCGGGAGCCGTGAGCGTCGCGATCTGCCGGTTGGCGCACGGGTCGGGCGCCGACACGGTGAAGTTGACACCAGCGGAACGCGCCGGCGGACATCCGCTGTGGATCGCCTCGACGAAGGCCTCGACCGCGCCCGGCGGCACCTGAACCGTCAGCGTCAGCGCGTCGCTGGTCGTGCCGAGATCCTGCAGCGACGCCTCGGTTCCGACACGGACGAGCAGGCGATAGCCGGTTGCGTTCGGAACGCTGCTCCAGGTGAAGGTGACGGGTGATGGGGTGGTCGACCCGGCGGTGGGTGCCGTGATCTGCGGCGCAACGGTCGGGCAGTTGTTTGCAGCGGCAACGGTGAGCCGCCTGGTCGCCGACGTCAGAGACCCGCAGTTGTTCGCCGAGCGGACGACGACATACCACGTCATCGCGCCGCTCGGGACCGCTGCGGTGAGCGAGGTCGACGTCGTCGTGCCGAGCTGCTGCGGAGTGCCGGCCACGATCCAGAGCTCGTAGGCGGTCGCTCCTTCGACCGCGGTCCAGGAGAACGCGACCGGCGAGGCCACACCAGTGGTCCCGTCGGCAGGACTGACGAGCGAGGACGGCACCGTCGGGCAGGTCGCCTGAGCTCCGACGACCTCGGTCGACGCGGTGGCCGCGTTGTTCGCTGCGTTGTTGTCTGAGGACGAGGAGCTGATTGATGCGTTGGCCGTCAGCGTCCCGGCCGTCGCAGGCGCACGCACCGCGATCGCGATCGTGCCGGTGGTTCCCGAGGGAACGGTCGCGGCGCGACAGGTCACGGTCGACGCAGAGGTCGTGCACGGCCAGACGCCTGTGGAGCCTTCGACCGTCACCCCCGCGGGGATCGCTGCGGTCACGACCGCGTCGACCGCAGTCGACGGTCCGTCGTTGCGGACGTCGAGCGAGTAGGTGAATGCGTCCCCGCTGCGCACCTCGGCCGGAGCCGTCATGCGGAGCGAGAGGTCGGCGATCACGTTGGCGATCGACAGCGTCGCGGTCCGCGTCGCCGAGCAGTCGCCGATGGTCACGGTCACCGTGAGGACGACCTCGCCGCTGGTGCCGACCGAGAAGAGGATCGAGTCCGTTCCCTGGCCGCCGTCGATCGTGCCGTTCGTGATCGACCAGGCGTAGCTCGCGCCACTCTGGGCGGCCACGCTCGCACCATTGCGCGACGACTGAGAGTCGACGCTGGACGGAGTGCTGATCGTCGCGTCGGGAGAGGGAGAGAGGGCGACGACCTTCGAGGCGGACGCCGTGCAACCTCCCGCAGTCACCTGGACCGTGTACGTCGTGGCCTGGCTCTGCGAGACCGTGATCGTTCGGGTAGTCGCGCTGTTCGACCAGAGATAGGTGTCGAAGCCGGCTCCGGCGTCGAGCGTGAACGGCGCGTCCGGACAGACGAACGCCGGTCCCGTGATCGCGACGCTCGGCGCCGATGCGATCGTCACCGTGTGCGTGCCCGACGTGCCGCTGCAGCCGCCGGCCGTGACGGTGACCGTGTACGCCGTGGTGGCGGTCGGCGCCACCGTGATCGACTGGGTGGTTGCGCCGTTGGACCAGAGATAGCTCGCGAAGCCCGATCCGGCGGTCAGCGTGACGTTGCCGCCGGGGCAGACGCTCGTCGGTCCCGTGATGATCGGAGTCGGGTTCGGCGAGACGGAGACGTTGACGGGGCTCGAGGTCCCGGTGCAGTTGGACCCGTTGGTCACCGTCACCGAGTAAGCGCCCGGCGAGCTCACGAGGAGGGTCTGGGCGCTGCCGGTGATCGGCGCGCCGTCCTTCATCCACTGGTAGGTGGAGCCGGCCGTGGCCGTGAGAGTCACGTTGCCGCCCTGGCAGAACGTCGTCGGGCCGGAGGGTGTAATGGTGACGACCGGGTTGGCGTTGACGGTGACGGTCACCGGCGACGAGGGGAGGCCCTGACAGTTGGTGTCGCTCGCGATGACGCTGTACGAGCCGCTCGCCGACACCAGCAGCGTCGCTGCGGTTGCGCCGGTGATGGGCGAGCCGCCATTGAGCCACTGGTAGGTGTAGCTGCCGGTGCCGCCGCTGCCGGCGGCCGAGAGCGTGACGTTGCTGCCGGCGCAGAAGGTGGTCGGTCCGCTGGGCGTGATCGTCGCGGTCGGCATTGCGTTGATGGTGACGGTCTGCGTCGTCTCGGCCGAGCAGCCAACGCTGTCGG
>JBAQWH010000545.1:0-7689 GCA_049298815.1 Thermoanaerobaculia bacterium
CGCTCCTTCGTCGCTCCGCCGTCTCAGGATGACACTGGTGGCCTTGCGCGGGGGGATGCCTCCGCGCAAGGCCCGGCTTTCTACCCGCCGAGCGACTCCGGCGGAACCTCGATGTTCTTCCCTTTGCTGAGGACCTGCCAGAAGCACCAGATGCAGAGGCCCCAGACGAAGCTGAGGGAGGCGATCAGGAAGATCCAGCCGCCGATTGTCATGTGGTTCGTTGCGTCCATGGTCTCTCCTCAGTCGCCCGGTTCACGGATTCCGTTGATGTCCATCCCGGCCGCGATCCATCGCTTCTCGCCGATCCGGACGCACACGAGCAGCAGCACGATGACGGCCCCGACGAGGCCGAGCGCGAGTTGCGCGACGTGGTTGGTGCCGAGGTTCCGGATCCAGGTCGGCAGATTCATCCAGCAGAAGGCTCCGAAGATCACGATCAGGTAGAGCGGCGTGACCCACTTCATGATCGGCCAGAAGATGCGCGGGATCTGAATCGACGCCCCTTCGCTCGCCTCGGCCTGGGCCTTCTTCGTGCCGAAGATCCAGCTGAAGATGATGATCTGGAACATCGCAAGGATGAAGATTCCGAGCGTGCCGATCCAGTCGTCGAGGGTTCCGAGGAATGCGCCGTCCTTGCTGAACCAGATGGTGAGGAAGGAGCCGAAGACGCAGATGGAGACCATCATCGTCGTCGCCTTCTTCTTCGAGATCCCCAGGCTCTCCTGGAAGAACGCGAGAGCCGGCTGGTACATCGAGAGCGAGCTCGTGATCGCGGCGAGGAACAGCATGAAGAACCAGACCGCGCCGACGAAGTTCCCCCACGCGCCCATGTGCGCGAAGACCACCGGAAGCGTGCTGAAACCGAGGCCGAAGGTGCCCGCGGACACCGCGGCGATCGTGCCGGTCAGCCCGAGGAAAATGAACGACGACGTCAGCGTGATCAGGCCGCCGTATCCGACCTCGAACACCTCGTTCGTGGCGCACGCCGTGAGCGACGAGAGCACGAGGTCGTCCTTCTTCGTCAGGTAGGAGGCGTAGTTGATGATCACGCCGAAGCCGACCGAGAGACTGAAGAAGATCTGTCCCGCGGCCGCGAGCCACGTCTGGGGATTGGCCAGCGCGGCGAAGTCCGGGTTCCACATGTAGGCGAGCCCGTTGATGACGTTCTGCTCGGGGAACGCCGGGTCGGGCGTGCCGAGGGTGAGGACGCGGATCAGAACGACGGTCGCGGCGATCGCCATGATCGGCATCGCCCATCGGACGAACGCTTCGATGCCCCTGGAGAGTCCGCGGAACACGAACCAGATGTTCACCGCGAACACGAGGATCCAGAAGACGAACGTCTCGTAGCTCCCGCCGAACATGATGCCGTTCGAGTCCGCGCCGACGTAGCCGCGGTAGAACTGGTTCGAGGCCGCCGCCTGCTGGGCGATCGGCGCGGCGCGGTCGATGCCGATTCCGCCCGTCACGTATTGCCACGTGTAGCCGAGACACCACGCTTCGATGAAGGTGTAATAGAACGACACCACGAGCGGGACCACCACGCCGAGCACGCCGAAATACCGTGCGAAACGGCTCCGTGCGATGACGCCGTAGACCGCCGGT
The DNA here is from genome assembly GCA_049298815.1 of Thermoanaerobaculia bacterium. Classification (GTDB taxonomy): domain Bacteria; phylum Acidobacteriota; class Thermoanaerobaculia; order Gp7-AA8; family Gp7-AA8; genus JBAQWH01. The sequence continues at coordinate 1,606 of JBAQWH010000545.1, forward strand.
GCGGAGTGGAAGCCGCGCCGTCCCGCGTGACGGGCCATGATCCACTCGGCCCACGCGATCGGAATCCCGACCAGGAGCAGCGCGACGAAGTACGGGATCATGAACGCGCCGCCGCCGTTCTGCGCGGCCTGGCCGGGGAAGCGGAGGAAGTTGCCGAGACCGACCGCTGAGCCCGAGACCGCGAGGATGATTCCGACGCGGGACGCCCACCGTTCGGGATGGTGATGTGTGGCGTGATGAGTCTCTGACATTGCGCTCCTTCGAGACGACTGGATCACCGGAAGTTTGTGGGGAAGCACTCTACCTGAGTCGAGGGAATTTTCGGCCGTCGGCGCAACGCCGTTCGTACAATTGCAGGATGCTCGTGCTCTACATCGCCGGTGCAGTGGTTCTCCCGATCGTCGTCGTCGCCGCACTCCTCGGCTTCGACAGGCTCATGGAGTTGGGGCAGCGCCACCGCCGCATCGTCTGGCCGATCCTCATCGTGAGCCAGCTCTTCGAAGCGATCGCGAGCGCGATCGAACGGGGCTTCGACTGGATGGTCGGGCTGCATGCCCTGGCGATCGTGGCGATCGTCGCAGCCTGGCTCTACGAGAACGCGAAAGGTCGCGGCGAGGACTCGGGCGATCCGGCCTCGGATGCGATTTCACGCTGAGCCGGCGCAGGTTTCGCCGCGATGGAGTGTCGGACAACGAACGGGAGAACGCGTGAGCCCGCGTAGCGGGCGAGAGTTCGTAGGCCCCGGCTTCAGCCGGGGCGATTCGACGCCGGTCGCGGCACAGCCTGCGTAGCGGGCGACAGAACAGGATTCTTGCCTGCCGCACGCTACGCGCGCTCGTCCCCCAAACGCACTTCCAATGCCCCGGCTGAAGCCGGGGCCTACGCTCTGTCGCCGGCTACGCCGGCTGGCGGGCCTGAAGATCTGTCGCTGATCAATCCGCGAGCCCCGGCGAGACTAGACTGTCGCGGTGCTGAGCTGGTTCCGTGTCGCTGAACGGGGCTCATCGCTGCGGGTCGAAGTCGCGGCCGGCGCGAGCACGTTCGTCGCGATGGCGTACATCGCGGTCGTGAACCCGGCCATCCTCCAGGCTGCGGGCCTCCCCGTCGGAGCGAGCACCACCGCGACGATCCTGATCGCGGCCGCCGGCTCGATCCTCATGGGGGTCTACGCGAACCGGCCGATCGCCGTCGCACCGTACATGGGGGAGAACGCGTTCATCGCGTTCAGCCTCACTGCGCTCGGCATCACCTGGCAGCAGCGGCTCGGGAGCGTCTTCGTCGCCGGCATCGTCTTTCTTGCGATCACGCTGTTCGGCGTGCGGGCGTGGCTCGCGCGTGCGATCTCTTCGAGCCTCAAGTACAGCTTCGCGGCCGGCATCGGGCTCTTCCTCGCATTCATCGGGCTCGAAGAGACCGGGATCGTGCAGGCCGGGACCGGCGTGCCGGTGCGGATCGGATCGCTCGGTCAGCCTCCCGTGCTCCTCGCGATCGGGACGTTCGTCCTGATGATGGTGCTCGTCTATCACCGGGTTCGCGGAGCGATCCTGATCGGCATGCTCGCGGCCTCGATCGCGGGTCTGCTCCTCGGCATGGCGCAGCTGCCGTCGCGCGTGCTCGCGATGCCGTTCACGGGCGAGTACAGCCTCGCTCCGATCGCCCTGCAGCTCGACATCGCAGGCGTCCTCCGGCTCTCGTTCCTGCCGATTCTTCTGACCCTTGTCCTCATGAGCTTCCTCGACACGCTCGGGACGCTCGTCGGCGTCGGAGCGGCGGGGGGGATGCTCGACGAGAAGGGGGAGTTCCCGGAGATCGAGCGGCCGATGCTGGTCGATGCGATCGCCTGCGTGGGGAGCGGCCTCGCGGGCACGTCGACGAGCGGCGCGTACATCGAGTCGGCGGTCGGGATCCACGAAGGTGGGCGCACCGGGATCGCGGCGATCACGACCGGCCTCCTCTTCGCGGTCTCGCTCTTCTTCGTCCCTCTGCTCGAGCCGGTCCAGCAGCTCCGTTTCGCGTACGGGCCGGCACTCATCGTCGTCGGCGCGCTGATGCTCGGCGCGGTGCAGAGGATCGACTTCGACGACATCACCGAGACGGTTCCCGCCTTCGCGACGATCGTGATGATGATCTTCACCTACAACATCGCGAACGGGCTGACCGCGGGTCTCATCCTCCACCCGCTGATGAAGGTGCTTGCGGGACGGCGGCGCGAGGTCCACGCCGCATCGGTCGTCCTCGCGCTTCTCTGCCTCGTCTACTACGTCTACGGCCTGCCGCACTAGCCGCCCCGCTTGGTTTCGGCGCGCGGGGCGAGGGAACGATCGGACCCGCGCACCCACGTTCCGTGTTGCCTGTCACATCACCGCCCGGGTGGGGCGCATCGGACGCAGCCTGCCGGCACTACAGGTGTGTGTCCGCCGCCACCGAGGGACGGACGGGCGGGTTACACGTGGCGGCACGGGCGAGTCACACGCGCCGCCACCCCTCCCCATTACGCTCGCACTGTCTTTCGTCGCCTCGAAAGGAGTGCCATGCACGCGGTGTCCGAAGAACCCCTCAACCTCACCGAGCGAGCGTTCATCGACCAGGTGGTCGCGAACCGCATCGGGCGTCCCGGCGCGCTTCTGGGCGTCCTCGAGGACGTCCAGAACCACAGCCGGCACAAGTTCCTCTCATCGGGGACGCTCCGCTACGTCGCGGAAAAGACCGAGGTGCCACTCGCGCGCGTCTACAGCGTTGCGACGTTCTATTCGCTGTTCAACCTCCAGCCGCAGGGCGACAACACGATCAGCATCTGCCGCGGGACGGCGTGTCACACGCGAGGGTCGCGCAACCTCCTCCAGAGCGTGCGCCTCGAGCTGGGCCTCAGACTCGGCGACATCAGCGAAGAGGACAAGTCGCTGCTCACCACCTCCGACGGCAAGTACACCGTCCGCACGGTCGCCTGCTTCGGCCAGTGCGCGCTCGCGCCGGTCGTCGAGGTGAACCACCGCATCTGCGGTCACGTGAACGAGCGGACGCTGCACCGGGAGATCGAGACGATCGATCGGGAGAGTGACTGATGTCTCGCATCCAGGACATCGGATCGTTCAACGCCGTCCGTGAAGACGGCCTCGCCAAGCTGATGCCGGCCGTGCCGAGGGTCACCGTCGGCATGGGGACGTGCGGTCGAGGGAACGGCGCGGAGGGACTCCTGCACGCGTTCGCGGGGGCGATCGACAAGACCGGCATCGATGTGGTGCTCGCCGGGGTCGGCTGCTTCGGAGCCTGCTGCGAGGAGCCGCTCGTCAACGTCCGCGTGCCGAACAGCCCGCTCGTGATGCTGCGGCGCGTCCAGGCGAACGACGCCGGCCGCATCCTGCAGGACCTCTCGACCGGCAACATCACCCCCGACCTCGCCTACTGCAAGGTCGAGGAGTGGGACCACATCACCGGCCACCTCCGCTACGGACAGGGCTACCCCGAACTGAAGTCGTGGAACGAGGTGGCCTTCTTCAAGGGTCAGAAGAAGATCGTCCTGCGCAACTGCGGATTCATCAATCCGGACGACATCGAGGAGTACGTCGGAGTCGGCGGTTACCAGGCGCTCTACAGCGTCCTGATCGACGGCAACCGCGAGGCGGTGCTCGAGCAGATCAAGGCAGCGAAGCTCCGCGGGCGCGGCGGCGCCGGCTACCTCACGGGGAACAAGTGGGAGTTCCTCGCGAAGATGAAGTCGGACCGCAAGTACCTCATCTGCAATGCGGACGAGGGCGATCCCGGCGCCTACATGAACAGGAACGAGATCGAGAGCGATCCGCACAACCTCCTCGAAGGGATGCTGATCGGCGCGTACGTGACCGGCGCGACGGCGGGGATCATCTACGTCCGTGCCGAGTACCCGCTCGCCGTCCACCGGCTCGAGCGCGCGATCGAACAGGCCCGCGAGTACGGGATGCTCGGCAACAACATCCTCGGCCGTGGATTCAACTTCGACATCGACGTCGTCGAAGGGGCCGGCGCGTTCGTCTGCGGCGAGGAGACCGCGCTGATCGCCTCGCTCGAAGGGCATTCGGGGCGTCCGCGCCCGCGCCCGCCGTTCCCCTCGCAGAAGGGTCTCTGGGGCAAGCCGACCAACATCAACAACGTCGAGACCTGGTACAACATCGCGCCGATCGTCACGCGCGGTGCCGCGTGGTTCACCGAGATCGGAAGCCCGAAGAGCTCCGGCACGAAGGTCTTCTCACTCGTCGGCAAAGTGCAGAGCACCGGCCTCGTGGAGATGCCGCTCGGCACGCCGCTCAAGACGTTCATCTACGACATCGGCGAAGGGGGAGTCGGCGGCCGGCAGATCAAGTCGGTGCAGACCGGCGGCCCGTCCGGCGGCTGTATCCCGGCCGACATGTTCGACACGGCGGTCGACTACGAGAACCTCACCGCGCTCGGCTCGATCATGGGCTCCGGCGGCATGGTCGTAATGGACGAAGACAACTGCATGGTCGACGTCGCGCGGTACTTCGTCGAGTTCACCCACTCGGAGTCGTGCGGCAAGTGCATTCCGTGCCGCGTCGGTCTCAACAAGTCGCTCCGCGTCCTCAACCACATCACGAACGGTGGCGGTGCGATGCGCCACCTCGACCTGCTCGACGAGCTGAGCCGATACACGCGCGACACTTCGCTGTGCGGCCTCGGCCAGAGCGCGCCGAACCCCGTTCTGACCACCCTCCGCCACTTCCGCAACGAGTTCGAGGACCACATCGTCTCCCACCGCTGCGAGGCGGGCGTCTGCGAAGAGCTCGCCCTCTCGCCGTGCGAGAACAGCTGTCCCCTGCACATGAACATCCCCCGATTCCTCGAGCTGTGGAGGGACGGACGGACCGCTGAAGCGTTCGAGGCGGTGTTCATGGAGAACCCGCTGCCGGCATCGACGGGGCGCGTCTGCCAGCATCCGTGCGCCAAGCGCTGCCGGCGGGCGACACTCGACGAGGCCGTGAACATGCGCGAGGTCCATCGCCTGATCGCGGACGAGGTGCTGCTGTCCGACGCGTTCGACGAGCATGCGGCGCGGGTCCTGTCGCACCAGCTCGAGCCCACCGGGAGGAAGATCGCGATCGCCGGCGCAGGGCCGGCCGGACTCACCGCGGCGTTCTATCTCGGCATGCTCGGCCACGACGTCACCGTGTTCGACGCGCTTCCGGAGCCTGGCGGCATGCTCCGCTACGCCATCCCGGAGTACCGCCTGCCGAAGAAGGTCCTCGCCAGGGAGATCGAGCTGATCGAGCGCGCGGGGGCGAAGTTCGTCCCCGACACGCGGATCGGCCACGACATTCCGCTCAACGAGCTCGACGACCGCTTCGACGCGGTCTTCATCTCGATCGGGACGTGGAAGGAATCGTGGGTCTACGAGCCGGGAACTGAGCTCAAGGGCGTTCATCCGGCTCTGAACTTCCTGGAAGCGGTCGCCAAAGGGGAGGACGTGCAGCTCGGCCGCAAGGTCGCGATCATCGGCGGCGGCAACGCCGCGATCGACTCCGCGCGGACCTCGCTGCGACTCGGGGCCGACGTGACGATCATCTACAGGCGCGAGCAGAAGGACATGCCGGCGATCGGCGCCGAGATCCGCGCCGCCCGCGAAGAAGGAGCGAAGTTCGTCTTCCTCGCGACCCCGCACCGCGTCCTCGGCGACGATGCCGGCCGCGTCAAGGCGATCGAAGTCGTGAAGACCCGCCTCGGCGAGTACGACTCGTCGGGCCGCCGGAAGCCGATCGCGACCGGCGAGATCCAGCGGCTCGAATGCGACTCCGTGATCTTCGCCGTCGGCGAGACCGTCGACCTCGACTTCGCACGCGCTTCCGGCCTCCGCCTCAAGCAGAGCGGCACGATCGAGGTCAACCGCTTCACGCTCGAGACGAGCCGCGCGAGGTTCTATGCCGGCGGCGACGTCATCACCGGCGCGTCGAACGTGTCGAACGCGATGGCGTATGGGAAGCAGGCGGCGCGCACGATCGACCTCCAGCTGATGGAGGCCGACCGCTGGTCGCGGCTGTTCCCGCAGATCGACTACGCGCAGACGCCGCACGAGCCGAGCGAGAGCCGCCGCCATGC
>JBAQWH010000546.1:0-3552 GCA_049298815.1 Thermoanaerobaculia bacterium
GGCCACGTGAGGCGCTTCCGCCCACGGCGCGGCGGGAATCGTCGGCCGCGTGTAGTCCTCGTCGCGGTTGGCAGCGATGACGAGAGGAAAGCGTTCGGACGCGCGGTGCGCGATCGCGATCAGGCACATGATCCCGTCCAGCGTACGGCGCGGCGGCTAGACGGAGACGGGGGCTTTGATGCGGTTCTGCGCGTCGACCAGCACCACCCGCGGGTGATGAAGCGCAGCGCTCTCGGCGTCGAGCTCACAATAGGCGGCAATGATCACGATGTCGCCGCGGGTCGCGAGGTGCGCAGCGGCGCCGTTGATCTGGATCGTCCCGGAGCCGCGCTCCCCTTCGATCGCGTACGTGGCGAAGCGGTTCCCGTTCGTCACGTCGTAGACCTCGACGCGCTCGTGGGTCATCAGGCCGGCAGCCTCGAGCAACTCGACGTCGATCGTGATCGAGCCCTCGTAGTCGAGGTCGGCTGCGGTCACGGTCGCGCGATGGATCTTCGAGAAGAGAAACGTGCGTCTGATCAAGGCTGCTCCAGTCCGGTCGGGGTACCGCGATCTGCGGGGATCCGCGCAGATGAACAGCGTCCCGCCGTGCAGTTATTCACCAACGGTCCTCCCCCCTCCTCCTTTTACTCTTCACTCTTCACTCTTCGCTCTTTCGTTAGACTTCTGCCGTGAGCACGATGAACGAAGTTGCAGAGCGCTACGTCAGGCTGGTCCTCGCCCTGGGAGTCCACGACCCCGACTATGTCGACGCGTATTACGGGCCGCCGGAGTGGCGCGAAGGGGTGGCGGCGGCAGGACGCCCGGTCGCTGCGATCGCCCACGACGCTCGCGGACTGCAGTCCGACATCGTCGCGATCTCCGCCCCGGCGGTCGGGATCGAGCGGCTTCGCCACGACTATCTGCGCCGTCAGACCGAAGCGCTCATCGCCCGCGCGGAGATGCTCGGCGGCCGGGTCTTCACATTCGACGAGGAGTCCCAGGCGCTCTACGACGCGGTCGCGCCGGCGTACGGCGAGGACTACTTCCGCGAGCTCAACGACTCGATCGAGAAGGAGCTCCCCGGCGCGGGGCCGCTCATCGACCGGCTCGAGGCCTTCCGGATGGAGTTCGCGATCCCACGCGCACGACTCGACGCGGTCTTCAGTGCAGCGATCGACGAGGGACGGCGCCGCACCCAGGAGCATTTCGCCCTGCCCGACGGCGAGACGTTCACCGTCGAGTACGTGAACGACAAGGCCTGGAGCGGCTACAACTGGTACAAGGGCGGGTTCGCGAGCCTGATCCAGGTCAACACCGACCTCCCGATCTTCATCGACCGGGCCGTCGACCTCGCCTGTCACGAAGGCTATCCGGGCCATCACGTCTACAACGCCCTCCTCGAGAAGCATCTCGCACGCGACCGCGGCTGGGTCGAGTGCACGGTCTACGCGCTCTTCAGTCCGCAGTCGCTGATCGCGGAAGGGAGCGCGAACTACGGCATCGACGTCGCGCTTCCGGCCGCGGAGCGGGTGGAGTTCGAGCAGCGGGTCCTCTTCCCGCTTGCGGGATTCGACCCGTCGCGCGCGGAGAAGTACTACCGGGTGCACGAGCTCGCCGGTCGGACCAGTTACGCCGGCAACGAGGCCGCGCGACGGCTCCTCGACGGCGAGATCGGAGAGCGCGAGGCGATCGACTGGCTGACGAAGTACGCCCTGATGGCCCCTGCCCGCGCCGAACAGCGCGTCCGCTTCTTCCGCCAGTACCGCGCCTACGTCATCAACTACAACCTCGGCAAGGACCTCGTGCGGGAGTACGTCGAGCGCGAATGCGGTGGCGACCCTGCGATTCGGTGGAAGGTCTTCGAAGAGCTCCTGTCGACTCCCAGGCTGCCCTCAGGGCTCGCGTGATGCGCTGAGCCCCCCTGCCACCCGGTTCCTCGGTTCCTCGGTTCCTGAGTTCCTCGGGGAGGACCACGACGTGGGGCGTCACGAGTCAGGAGAGCGGACCTCCCCGGCTCGTTCCGATACCATACGCGACCATGCGTAAGGTTCAGTTCGCTGTTCTCGCGTTCGCCCTCCTGCTCGTCACCCCCGCCGCATCCGCCCAGCGGCTCGACGAGAGGAAGATCGACAAGGTCATCATGTCGATGATGGCGGCGTGGCAGGTTCCCGGCGCGGCCGTCGCGGTGGTCAAGGACGACCGCGTCATGCTGGTGAAGGGCTACGGGACGACGCAGCTCGGCGGAACCGATCCGGTCACGGCCGACACCCTCTTCCAGATCGCCTCGGTCTCCAAGGCCTTCACGACGACGGCCATCGCCATGCTCGCCGAGGAGAAGAAGCTCACGTGGGACGATCCGGTGAGCAAGCACCTCGAGTACTTCCGCCTCGCCGATCCCTGCGCCACGTCGATGGTGACCCTCCGCGACCTCGCTTCGCACCGCACCGGCGCCGGCCGGTTCGACGAGCTGTGGGACAACACGCCGATCACGCGCGAGGAGCTCGTGCGGCGTCTGGCGCACCTCCCGCAGGCACGCTCGTTCAGGTCCGGCTACGGCTACCAGAACATCATGTTCGTCGCCGCCGGCGAGGTCGTCGGCCGTGCATCGGGCATGAGCTGGGACGAGTTCGTCCGGACGCGGATCTTCAAGCCGCTTGGAATGACCGGGAGTGCCCTCACGGACGAAGAGTGGGCGAAGGCACATCACGCGACCGGTTACCGGTGGGATTCCGAGACGCAGCGTCTGTCGGTCCAGCAGCCGATCTCGACGACCACGATCGGCGCGGCCGGCGCGGTGAAGTCGAACGCGCGCGACATGGCCAACTGGCTGCGATTCCACCTCACTGACGGCTACTTCGACGGTCGCCAGGTCATCTCGGCGGAAGCGCTGGCCGAGACGAAGAAACCTCACGTCCCGCTGCCGGTCGAGAAGCGATCGCGCGACCTCAATCCCGCGACCTACCTCATGGCCTACGCCCTCGGCTGGAACGTTCAGGACCACCGCGGCGAGATGCTCGTCTCGCACGGCGGCGCCCTCAACGGCTTCAGGACTCACATCGATCTCCTCCCCGAACGCAACATCGGCTTCGTCGTGATGATCAACAGCTCGCGGACCCTCGCGACGATCGCCGCGCGCAACTCCCTCATCGATCTCCTGACGAGCAAGCCGGGCCGCGACTGGAACGCCTACTACCAGATGGTCGAACAGCAGGGGACCAACGAGGAAGCGACGAAGCGGAAGGAGCGGGAAGCCGCCCGGGCGCACGGCACGTCGCCGTCACATCCGCTCACCGCGTTCAACGGCGACTACGAGAGCCCCAGCCACGGTCCTCTCCGCATCAGCGGCACCGAGACGCTGCTGCTCGAGTGGAACCAGTTGCGGATCCCGATGACCCACTGGCACTACGACACGTTCAACGCGCTGTCGGAGACGGACGACGTCGACGAGCTCGTCACCTTCGAGAAGAGCGACAAGGGAGAAGTCAACATGTTGACCTTCTTCGGCCAGAAGTTCGAACGGAAGAAGTAGCCGGGGCGGCGTGGTGCGCCGGGAACGGCGCCGTGGTGCGC
>JBAQWH010000547.1:0-6391 GCA_049298815.1 Thermoanaerobaculia bacterium
GACCTCCTGAAGCCGATCGTCGCGACGAGTCTCCTCCCGCCGGATGCGCACGCCGATCCGTACCTCCGGCGGATCTTCGTCACCCGTACTCGCCTCGTCGATCTCCGCGACGACCCCGTGGTCGATGCGCAGGAACGGACACCCATCCTTGTCGAGACGATCCATGCCGACCGATGATCGAGCGGCGGAGCCGCGTCTGCGGTTCCTCGCGCCCCATGCCGCCGCTCCAGAAGGGCTGTCTGCCATCGAGGTCGATCTCGCGGCGTTCTTCGTGGTCGTCGCGAAAGTCGGGCGCGACGAGGCGCTCCTCCTGCTCCTCATCCGCGCGCTGCGGCACCGCACCGGATCGTTCGCGCTTCGGATGCACGATCTCGCGTGGATGCTCCGCGCGCGAAACCGACGGATCACGTCGTGGCTCGATCGCCTCACACGTGAAGGTCGCGTCGTCTACCAGTTCGAGGAAGTGTGGGGTGTCCCCACCGTCACCGTCGAAATCCACCCGGACCCCACGGCCTCGCCGTACGTCGTCCATCATCACACGCTCCCGACGTCGTGGTTCTTCATGCTGCCGCTACTCGGCCGGAAGACTTTCGCGTCCTTCCTTTTCCTCCTCTCGCGTGAAGCCCACGAGGGGCTCGTCCGACCGCACGACCTCGCCCGCGCGGTTCGCCTCCACGGGCCGCTCCATGCGTCATGGCATCTGCGGAAACTCCATCGGCACGGCATCCTCGTGCGCCCTGCGAACGGCGGCGTCGTTCTGCGCGACCCGCCAACACTCACCCGTCTTCAACGGCTCCGACTCCGGTTCCTCGCGAACCCGACGGTGGCCCACGCTCTGCGGCGTATCGGCGTGCTTCTCGTCATCCTCGTCCTCGGAATCAGCCTCGCGATCCTCGCGCTCCGCGTTCCCTACCGCCCCCTGCCATGAACGCTGCGATCCTCGCCGCTCTCTCGGCTGTCGCGATCGTCCTCGCGGGCGTCCTCGTTCTCGCCGCGCGCGCCCACCTCCTCCCGTCGGCCTTCCTCGTCACGTTCGACACCACGGCCTCGCGGGCGAAGAACGGTTGGGCGGCGTTCTGGGCGCGCGATCCGTTCATCGCGGCGCAGCGGAAGCGCTCCGGCCCGGCGTTCGCGACGTACGACATCCCCGGCGGCGACCGGCTCGCTGTTCATTTCGCCGAGGGCGACTTCCGACAGCACACGCTGGTCCTCGGCGCAACGGGGACCGGGAAATCGTCGATGCTCGAAGCGCTCGCGGTGCATCGCCTGCGCGTCGGCGCACCGTTCGCCCTGATCGATCTTCACGGGGATCTGTTTGAGCGCGTCGCCGCTTGGGCACGCGCGCGCGGCACGACCGTCACGACGATCGACTTCACGAAGCCTGACGCTCTCCCGAGCTTCAACCCGCTCGTGCCGCTTTCCGGCATCGATCCTGGCCGCCAGGTCGATCTCATCGTCGCGACGCTGAAGCGGCTCTACGCGAGCGAGGAAGCGAAGTCCTGGGCGTGGGGCGTGAAGGTCGAAGAGCTCATGCGACACGCGCTCCTCGCGATCATCGAAGCGCGCATCCGCGGCGTCGTCTTCAGCCTCGCCGACCTCCCGCAGTTCTTCCTCATTGCCGAGGTCCGCAAGGGGATCGTCGCGCACGCATCACCGGCCTCGCGCGTGTACTTCACTAAGCGGTACGGGGCGCGGGAGGAGATGTACGTGTCCGCGGTCCTCAACAAGATCGAACCGTTCCTCGGCTCGATCGCCGTGCAGCGGTTCCTCGGGCGCTCGGATTCGACGGTCGATCTTTTCGGCGCGATCGACCGTGGGGAGACGATCCTCGTGAACCTCGCGAAAGGCTACATGCCGTCGGCGGACATCATGGGCCGGCTCCTCATGAACGTCTTCCAGACCGCAACGCTCCGGCGCGAGCGGCTGCGGCCGGACGCGCGGCGTCCCTACTCGATCCTCCTCGACGAGGCCCACCTCCTCGCGGGCGCGGGGAGCGGCCTCGAAGACTTCCTCGTCGCGGCGCGCAAGTACCGGGTCTTCGTGACGCTCGCGGCGCAGGGGCTCTCGCTCTTCCCGCCTTCGTTCCGGCCGCACCTCCTCGGGAACACCGGGCGGCAGTTCTTCTTCCGGATGCCGTACAGCGAAGCCCGGATGCTCGCGAAGGACATCTTTGAGCCGCAGGGGACGATCTACCGCGAGCAGACGCGCCCGAACGAGGCGATCAGCGAGCCACTCCTCGACGCGGCCGAGGAACTCGCCTGGCGAGTCGGAGACCTCGCCTCGCTGCCGGTCGGCGTCGCGTACTGGATGCAGCGGGACCGCCCGTACAAGGCGCGGAGAATAAAAATCCTCGCGCCACTGAAGCAGCCGATTGCGCCGATCCGCAGAAGTCCCTCGAAGTCCGATACGTCCGCACCGAATCCGGCGACGGCAGGATCCATCGCCGTACGCGAATGAGCGGAGTCGATCCCTGCAACGCGACGATGATTCTGCGACGCGACGAGGAGCCATCAGCTGCTCTTCGGTGGATGCCGCGCATGCCCGTGCGTCCGCTCCAGTTTCCCTCGCTCGGGCACTTCGACGCACGCGTGCAGCGCGCGATCGACGAGGCGCGCACCGTCGACGGTCTGAAGCCGTCAACGCTGACATGGGTGCGGCATGCCTATGCGAACCTCCGCATGTTCCTCGTCGAGTCCAAGGAGACCGACAGGTTCATCGCGGGCGACGTCGATCAGCAACTCCAGGTCATGCGCCGCTGGATCGCATGGCAGCGGGCACGCGACATCGGGAGGACGACGATCAACGGCCGGTGGCGTGCGCTGTCGGCACTCCTTCGATGGATCGCCGACATCGACGGGACCGTGAACCCGCTGCGCCTCGTGACCGCGCCTCGGCCGGCGAGAAGGCCGCCGCGCTGCCTCACGAAGGAACACGCGGAGCTCGTCGTGGAGTTCGTCCGCAACTACCCGTGGGCGACGCCGCTCGTGAAGGCTCGGAACCTCACGATCATCGGTCTCATGCTGCTCGCAGGCCTTCGGAGGATGGAAGTCGTGAATCTCCTCTACGCTGACGTGGATGAACATCAGGGGACGCTCATCGTGCGCGACGGGAAGGGGACTGCCGGAGGGAAGACGCGGACGTGCTACATGCCTCCGCAACTCCGACTCATCATCGAGCAGTACAAGCGCGAACGCCTACGGGCGAAGCGCACGACACCCCAGTTCATCGTCGATCGGCGCCACGATCGCGGCATCACGGCAGAACCCGTACGGGACCTCTGCGCCCGGGTCGCCGAGAACCTCGGGATGACGCTCACACCACACGTTCTCCGGCACACGTACGCGACGCTCCTCCGGCAGGCGGGGGTCCCCGACCGCGTGAGCATGGATCTTCTCGGCCACGCGAGCCTCACCATGCTCCAGCGGTACTCCCACGTCTTCGAGGGCGAGCACCTTACCCAGGCGAGCCGACTCGTCCTGAACGTCGTGCTCTGAGTCACCGGAACCGCATCTTCCGGATGTTCGCGAACAGGTCATCGTCGAACACGCGGAGGTAGCCGAGGGTCGTCGCGATGTTCCGGTGGCCGGCGAGATCGCGGACGATGTGCAGGGGCACGTCGGACCGCAGGAGATGGGTCACGAAACTATGCCGGAGAACGTGCGCGGAGAACTCCACGCCGCTCGCGCGGCTGATCTTCTCCACGATCTTCCGAAGGCCTTCGAGAGACAGTCCCACGCTGGTCTTCGGTGAGATGAAGTACTCGGGGCGCTCGTGGTAGCGGGGGTGGCGTTTCCGCTCGCGGTCGTACGCCGTGAGGATCGTCCGGAGCTCGGGAGAGACGTAGGCTTTTCGTGCTCGACCGCCGGCAATCCCTTTCCCGTGCGCGACGAGGATCGTACCGCTCGGAAGATCGACGTCGCCGTTCTGCAGGTGAACGACTTCGCTCCGGCGGAGTCCCGCCAGGAGCATGACGGCGATCACGGCGCGTGCGAGGGCGCGTTTGTACTCCACATGCGGCTCCGGCCAGGGGTAGTGGTACGCCGTCTCGAGGATGCGGCGGCAGTCGTCGGCGGACTTCGCCTTCGGCACGGCCGCGTTGAACGCGGGAGCCTTCACCCCGCGGAACGGGTTCACGCCGCCGCGACGCTCCAAATCGACGTAAAACCGCCGAAGTCCCCGCCAATACGAGTTCACGGTGATCGGTGAGACGCGCCGCCCGTTCCGGATGCGGGCGTTCAGCGCGGTAACCCATCCCTCGATGTCGTGGATGCGGCCGGCGAACGCCGGGCCGGAGAGGTCGATCCCTTCGAGGAGGTGCTGGCGATACGACGCGAACGATCGTCGATACCAGAGGAGACTCATCGGCGACTGCCGGAGGTAGCCGCCAACGTAGGCGACGAACTCGTCGAACTGGATATCGAGCTCCTCGATGCGGGCGAGATTCGAGGTGCGGCTGCCCTCGGTGGCGACTGCATGTGGGGACGAGAGCCTATCGGCTATTCTCCGTCGATTTCTCGATTTCGCTCTTGTCCCTGAAATGGCGCGTTGCGGCATGGTGGTAGGGGTAAAGAATGGCGTCCCCTTGCGAACTTCGGCGCACGAACGGCTGGCCAGTGAGCGCTGACGAGGCTTTTGTTCTTCGATCGCGTAGAAGACGTCGCATTTCGCGGTCTGTCGATCACGAATTCCGCATCCGGATGCGACAAATCTTCACGGTGGTGGGTCGGGTGGGATTCGAACCCACGACCAAAAGCTTAAAAGGCAGGCGCTTCCGCCGCGAGACGGCGAGATGGCTTCCAAAAGCGGATAAACCTGCTCAACAGCGTTCTTGAGCCCAAGAGCGTACGCGCTCTTTGGCCGTTCGGCCGATGTGTGCAAGGATCACCACCATTTACTCCCGCTCCGGGCTTCAGCGCAAGAGCGGACTAGAACGAACGTCGGAAGATTGCGTCAATCCAGCGACCTTCTCCGTGACAGGCGGACGCTCAGGAAGTCTCGTAGACATTCCGCTTGCACAAGCCACAAAACGGCCATCTTGGTCATTTTGTGAGCGTCTGCGCATCCGCGGAGAGCTCAGGTCGGACGACGAAGGGGCAGGTGCGCTTCCTACATACCCCTCTTCTGCCCTCTTTCACAGACTCAGGAAATGGGCTTAGACAGTTCCTGCGCACGAGGCGCGGCAACCAACAAAGCTTTCAATGATGGTGTCAGCGCCGGCCTGTAGCTCCGTGGCGGTCGTCAGGCCGGCAATGGTTGCGCCAATCGCAGTCCTGCGCTGAGGTATCTGGAGCACCCACGGCATGCGTGTCACGTGGAGCGTCACCGACGTGAGCGATAAAACGATTTAGGCGCGATGACAGAGGGAGGCAGCGTGGATCGAATCGCGGACCTAGACCTGACGGTCGTTTCGTGAATGGCCCCACATGGTGTAAACGGGCGGGATGCCGATGACGTTGAGATTCGTATTCTGAACGTCCGTGAAATATTCTGACCAAGTGGTCAGTTTGGTTCGCGGAATGAAGGCAGCGAGATCTAAGAGCGATGTGGTCGAGGAATTTCGCGTCGGCGAGATCCAGGACGCCACACTGCGTGTGATCGCAAACTGCGGAGTCCAGCACGCCACGATGCAGGCCATCGCGGATGAGGCCGGGATTTCGAAAGGCACGCTGTATCTTTACTTTCAGAATCGCGAAGCGCTGATCGCACGCACGGTCGATCTCGTCATCGATCGGCTTGTGGAGCGCATTCGAGGTGCGCTCGGTGAGGAATCGGATTTCGGGCGCCGCCTGGAGACCCTCGTCCGCGCAAAACTGACGTTTTTCGAAGAGCATCAGGATTTCTTCCGGGTCTATCTCGCCCTGGCCGACCCTCCTTTGGAACGCCGCATGCGCCCTGACCGGCGCTATCGCGCGTATCTGGACGACCTCGCGACGCTACTTCAGTCCGGGGTTCGTGAGGAAGACATCCCCCCGATCGATGCCGGGCGTGCGGCTGTCTTTCTCTCGGGAGGGCTCAAGGAGCTGGTCTTACAGCGGATGGCAGAAAAAACGCCGCCGCCAATCGAGCAGGATGTGCGGTTCGCGGTGGAGATGATTTTTCGCGGGCTGCGGAAGGAGAGGGCTTGAATCTGAAGAGAGCACTGACGAGTGCTGCATGGCTGACGCTGCTCGGCCGATTGGAACAGGGCGCAACCGGGACCTGTGATTACGCTCGAGGAAGCATTTCGTCGCTCGATGGACGCGAACGCCGTCGTGGCGCGTGCGAAGACAGCGGTCCAGGCTGCGGATGCGCAGCGGCGCATCATTAACTCCACCCGCGCGGCCCGAATACGCGCTGCCCAATCGGGGCCGGAATCGTTCCCGCGCTGGAGGATCTCGAGGAGGAACTGGAC
>JBAQWH010000548.1:0-4418 GCA_049298815.1 Thermoanaerobaculia bacterium
TCTCGGCCGTGGTCTCGACCGACTTCGCCGCCGCCTCGGCCGACGTTGCCGCGTTGCGCAGGCTCTGAGCCAGTGGGCCGACGTTCTCCCGCGTGATCACCGCGGCCTTCTCGATCTCGGCGAGCGAAGTGTTGAGGCGCTGCAGGCTCTGGTCGAGCACCGGGTCGTGGACCAGCGCATTGACGCGCTTCGCCGCGCTCCGGAGGTCGCCTGCGATCTCCTGGATCGGGAGGCTTCGGATCGTGGTCGCGAGATCGCCGACGGCGCCGAGCGCCCCTTCGAGACCGCTGCCGCCGGCGGCGGCCGGGATGACCGGCGGGTCGACCGTCGTGTCGAGTCGCCCGGTGCCGGCCTTCGCAACGAACTCGAGCGAGACCGAGCTCGCGCCCGGAAGCACGATGCTGCCGCCGAGCGTCGCACGCATCCCCTTGCGAACGAGGGTCGCGAGCGCGTCGTTCATGCTCAACCGCAGCTCTTCGCGCGTCGTCCCGCTGATCTCGAGGAGCCGCGGATCGATCTCGATCGTGACCGGCGTCTCGAGCGCGCCGCGCTCGCGGACGTAGCGGAGTCGGACGTCGCGGACGCGGCCGACCTGCACGCCCTTCATCTGCACCGGCGTGCCGGCCTCGAGCCCCTTCAGCGGACCCGGGAAGTAGGTGAGGTAGGTGAGGTGCGGCCCGTCTGCGGAAGCGATGGCCGTCGCCTCCGACGCGTGCAGCTCGAAGCGCGTTCCGTCGCCGACTTCGGCGCCTGCGAGCACCTCGGGCGTGTAGAACTCGATCGGCGCGCCGAGCAGCGAGGCGAGTCCCGCGCCGCCCATCTTGACTCCGCCTCCCGACAGCGAGACGTCGAGCCCGCCACCGTGCCAGAAGCGCGTGCTCTGGCGGACCTGGTTCGCGTAACGCTGAACGATGAATGCGTGGATGTTCGTCGTCCCCTTCGCCGCGTCGTACTCCGCGCCGAGCACCCGGCCGACCTTCATGCCGCGGAAGTGGACCGGGGAGCCGATCGCTGCGGAGCCTGACCCATGCGCGACGAGCACGATCGTCTTGCCCGCTTCGGGCGCGGAGAGCACCGGGGCGTACTCCTGTCCGACGAACTCGCGCGTCTCGTCGCCCGTGCCGGGGGAGATGCCGACGTACGTGCCCGAGAGGATGCTGCCGATACCACCTCCCTCGAGTCCGGGCTCGACGATCCAGAACTGCGTTCCCTTGCGGAGTGCGTGGTTCATCGAGGCGTCCATCGAGATCCGCACCACGACCTGCTGCAGCTCCTCGTCGATGGTGATCTTCTGGACCGTGCCGACCTTCGCGCCGCGGAATCGCACCGGGCTGTAGCGGTCGAGGCCGCGCGCGTCGGTGAAGCGGACCGTGATGTCGCCGCCGCCGAAGAAGCCGTAGCGGACGACCAGCCAGCCGACGAAGAAGATCGCCAGCACCGGGATCACCCACACCCACGGCGACCATCGCGCCGCGGCGACCCTGGCCTCTTCCTCGGTGTGCCTCCGCCGGTCCGGATGCTCGTCGTATTCGCTCATCGAGACACTCCGGCGGTTTTCCACATCAGCCTCGGCTCGAAGAGGCGGACCGCGAGGATCAGCAAAGCGATGAGGGCGAACAGCGGGGTCGCGCCGGGACCGGCCACGATGTCGTCGATTCCGCGGAAGTCGACGATCGGCGCTGCGATCGCCGCGATGAACGGGATGATCATCGGCCACCGCACGAGCTTGTGCATCCCGCGGTAGACGCGGGTCCGGAGGACCAGCCCGTTGCGCTCGGGAAACCGGACGCGCGCGAGCAGCCAGATCATCCCTGCGAGCACGACGAGCGGGACCACGACCCCCGCGATCAGGAGGATGGAGGCCATCTGCCAGTAGCCGCGGTCGGCCATCAGCTGAACGGTCCCGATCACCGTGTGCTCGAGCACGCCGGTGAGCTGGTCGTTGACCATCACCGCCGCGGCGTAGGCCGGAAGGGTGAGCGGAATCGCGGCCGCGACCGCGCCGAGCGCCGGGGCGAACTGCGGCACGATGTCGTGATCCAGCTTCTCACCGCATCGCGGACAGGGGTCGCCCGACCGACGCCAGCCGACCACGAGCTCGCAGAAGTCACAGGACGGCATGTGGTGGGGAGGGAACTCGCGCTTGTCCGGAAGGATCGCGTTCCAGACGTCGCGGCGATCCATCGCGAGGTCGGTGATCAGGGCGCACGTCGCGACCGCCACGTAGCACCACGCGCCGGCCCGCAGCTCGACGTCCGCCGGAATCTCGGCGCGGAAGTACGCGACCACTCCCGCGATCACGACCACGTCGGTCATGCTCCAGATGCGGAGCTCCTCGCTCCAGCGAAAGAGCCGCCCGCGCTGCCAGATCTTCCACCCGAACCGGATCGAGCCGAGGACCACGATCTGAAAGAGGGCTCGAAGGGCCGGAAAGAGGACCGCGAAGAAGAGAAAGCCGAACGCGAAGGGGAACCAGACCTCCTGGTAGATCACGCCGACACTCGACATCAGCCGGCTCTCCTCGAAGACGAGGTTCCGGATCGTCGAGTCCATGAGCGGCATGAAGACGGCGGGCGGCAGCAGGATGAACGACGCGATTGCGGAGGCGAGCGGTACGTCGATGCCTGTGCCCCCGCGGCTGAGCAGCCGCGCGCAACGGGCGCACGTCGCGGTGGTCAGCCGCGAGAGCCTGGGGATCATCTGCATCGTGCCGCAGTCGGCACAGGTGATCGTCACTCGGTCGTCGAGGCGCAATGAGCCAGCCACGGCTGCCGCCGACTGCAAGGGTGATTCCCGGTCGTGGGCGGAGCGACGGAGGAGTTCACCACGGAGGCACAGAGGACACAGAGGTACACAGAGGACTTAGCGCAGCGCCGAGGTCTTGGTTGAATGGTTTTGATCGCACCGCGCAGCGCCCTCGGTGCGCCCTCTGTGTCCTCTGTGCCTCTGTGGTGGATTTCTCCGACGGTCGCGACGAACACGCCCGTGTGAGCCTCGGCATTGTGACGCGCGCTCGAGGCAGCGTATCGAGGTCGTATGAACTATCCGCTCTGGGATCTCCCGGCCTCCGGACTCCTCATCGCGGTCGTCGCAATCCTCCACGTGTTCGTGTCCCACTTCGCCGTCGGCGGGGGACTCTTCCTCGTCGTCACGGAAGCGAAGGCGAGACGGGAGAACGACGCGCTGCTGCTCGACTATGTGCGGCGTCACAGCAGGTTCTTCATCCTGCTGACCCTGGTCTTCGGCGCCGTCACGGGAGTCGGCATCTGGTTCACGATCGGCCTCGTCCATCCGGCTGCGACCTCGTCGCTCATCAGCGCGTTCGTCTGGGGCTGGGCGATCGAGTGGGTGCTGTTCCTGACGGAGATCGCGGCCGCGATCGTCTACTACTACGGGTGGGACCGGCTGACTGCGAAGCAGCACCTCGCGGTCGGATGGATCTACTTCGCGGCGGCGTGGGGAAGCCTCGCGGTGATCAACGGGATCCTCGCGTACATGCTCACGCCCGGTACGTGGATCGAGACGCATGCATTCTGGGGTGGGTTCTTCAACCCGACGTACTGGCCGTCGCTCGTGATCCGCACGCTCGGCGCGATGGGGCTCGCCGGCGTCTACGCGCTCTTCACCGCGTCGTGGCTCGGCTCGGACGAGCTGAAGGCGAAGCTGGCGCGCTGGGCGACGATGGTGTGGATCCTCCCGCTCGCGATCGGCCTGCCGCTCTCGATGTTGTGGTACTTCGCGGCGGCCGACAACGCAGGCGTCCCGGTCGCCGAGTTCTTCGGCACCGCAACCGCGGGCGCGGGCGATCTCCTCAAATCGATGTTCGCAACGGCGACGAGCGGACATCCGGTCGCTCAGCGCGCGCTGCGCACCGCCGCCGCGAGCATCACGCTGACCCTGATCCTCGCCTTCGCGGTCGCGTTCATCCGCCGCGCGCGATTCGGCCGGTTGATCACCGGACTCACGATGCTCTCCGCGCTCTTCTCGATCGGCGCCTCGGAATGGGTCCGCGAGGATCTCCGCAAGCCGTTCGTCATCGGCTCCTACATGTTCGTCAACCAGCTGCGGATGCCGCCGCCCGCGGGCTCGGCGGCCGACAGGCTCGCGCGGCCCGATCCGCTCCGGATCGATCAGGTGCAACAGGCCGGCGTCCTCTCGTCCGCGATGTGGCTCCGCGTGAAGCCCGAGACGCGTGCGTCGCAGGAGTGGACGATCGAGCAGGAGGCGGAGATCGGCGGCGAGATCTTCCGGGTGCAGTGCTCCCAGTGCCACACGCGAGACGGTTACCTGGCGATCCGGCCGCTGGTCATGGGACGGAACGCCGGCGCGATCGACGGCACGATTGCACGGCTCGCCGCGCCGAGGGGCAGGGACGGGAGTCCGGCGGAGTGGTCGACGCCCGGCGTGCAGCTGACGAC
>JBAQWH010000549.1:0-2119 GCA_049298815.1 Thermoanaerobaculia bacterium
GAGGTGAGAGGGAGCCGTCCGTACGCGCAGATGTTGAAAACCCTCTCCCCGCGGCGGCGGGGAGAGGGAGACACGGAGCGACGCGGAGTGCGGGTGAGGGGTCGTGCCACAAGCCCCTCATCCGCCTTCGGCATCTTCTCCCCGCAGGCGGGGAGAAGGGTATCGACGCGCGCTTGCGGCGAAGCCGTACTTTGAACTGCAGCACCCGAACTATGGCACTACGGCACCACGGCACCACGGCACTCGTCCTGATGACGTTCGTGCTCGCCGCCTGCACGCCACGAACGGCGCAGCAGGCGCAGTGCGGTGGGTGTCACTCTGCGATCGAGGTTGCATCGTCGTCGCATCAGGACTGCGCGTCCTGCCATGGCGGTGATCCCGCCGCGACCGAAGTCGAAGCGGCGCACCGCGGGGGCGGCCATGGCGCAGAGCGGTGGGAGCGCGCATGCGGGAAGTGCCATCGCGACCAGGCCGGCCGCATGACCGGCAGCCAGATGTTCACCAACGCCGGGATGATCGCGCAGATCCAGGCGACCTGGGAGGGCTCGCGAAACGGCGTCGCGTACGCCTCCGTCGCGGGAAAGGCGTGGAGTCCGCAAGGCAACGAGCTCTCGCATGCACCGGTAGCCGGACTCGAGAACCTTTCCGGTGAGCTCTATCGCAAGTTCTGCGCTCGCTGCCATCTCGCAGGCCCCAACGACGACCCTGACACCCCGGGACATGCGTCCGGTTGTGCGGCATGTCATTTCCCGCGAAGAGACGGCGATCTCTATCAGGGAGCCGATCGAACCGTGCACGGCAAGGGGCCTCTGAGCGCCACGCATGCGCTGGAAGGACTGCCTCCGATGGACGTGTGCGAGCGCTGCCACAACCGCAGCGGCCGGATCGCCCTGTCGTATCAGGGGCGCCAGGACGGGAACAACGCGCTCGTGCCGACGCGCGGCGGCTCGCCCGGTCCGATCGCAGGCAGCGACGGCCGGACCTTCACGCACATCGCTCCCGACGTCCACTTCGAGGCCGGGATGGAGTGCATCGATTGCCATACCTCGCGCGAAGTGATGGGCGACGGCTACGCGCACGCGAGCATGGAGGGGCAGCTCGAGATCCGCTGCGAGGACTGCCATGGAAGCGCGACGCAGCGGCCGCGGTCCGCCACCGTGACGCGCGAGAGCGATGCGCCGGTTCGCGAGTCGCGGCAATACGCGAAGCCGGTGAGTCCCGGAGCGCGGATGGTGCTGACCAGTCGCGGACGCCCGTTCTCGAACGTCCACCTGCGCGGCGAGACCGTCGTCGTGACGACGAAGCGTGGCGGGAAGCTGCTGCGGTCGCCGGTCATCACCGGGTCACCTGCACACACGGTCGCCGGGCACGAACGCCTCGAATGCGCCGCGTGTCACTCGCGCCTCGTGCCGCAGTGCTACGGATGTCACACGACGTACGACAAGCGCGAGGAGAGCTGGGACTTCGTCCGCGACGAAGGAACTCCGGGGGCGTTCTCCGAGACTGAGGACTACCGGACGCTTTATCCGTTTCCACTGGCCGTGAACGGGCGCGGAGGCATCGCACCGGTGACGCCTGGCTGCCAGACGTTCGTCAGCGTGATCGAGCCCGACGGCAGCCGTTCGCTGGACGAGGCTGTGCTGCGTTATGCCGGCAAACCGCAGCTCCGGTTCGTGCCGTTCCAGGCGCACAACGTCGGCCGCCGTGCCGTCGGTTGCGCCGAGTGCCACGAGAACCCCGCATTCCTCGGGTTCGGCCAGCACGTCATCGAGCGCGGCTCGATCCGAAGCACGCTGCTGTGCGAGCGCAACCCGCAGAAGGGGCTCGACGCGTTCCTCTCGATGGAGGACGGACGTGTCGTACCGCATGGCGCGATCGCGCGGTCCGGCGCGCGTCCGCTCGATGACGCCGAGGTGCGCCGCGTCCTCGCGGTGAACCTCTGCATCGTCTGCCACCCCAAAGCCGAAGATCCGATCTACCGAAAGAGGCTCGACCATGACGCGCTGGATGATGCTCTGCATCGCCGTCTGCTCGCTGATCGCAGGTAGCCTGCACGTCGCGCGAGCGTCGCGTGCGCCTGCCGATCCGCCGGCAGCGAGCGCCTCGCGTGCATGCGTGC
>JBAQWH010000550.1:0-13163 GCA_049298815.1 Thermoanaerobaculia bacterium
GTGCCGGACTACGCCGGTCACCGCGATCTCCTGGCGCGCGGCGATCCGCATCGGCTCCCGCGCGCGGATCGCGAGCGGTTCCGCATGCTCGATCGTCGCCCCGCCGTCGCTCAGCTCGACCACGGTCACCGGCGTCACGCCGAAGAAGCCCTCCAGCGGGTGCGCGAGCTCGATCCGCTGCGAGCGGCGCAGCATCGCGGAGGTTCGTTCGACGGGAGGCTTGTTCTCTTTGGTCATGGCGTCAGGGCTCTCAGGAAGTCTAGCCCAGCTAAATGGACGGCGGGCGTCCCGCCCGGCGGCCGCGGCCGAGACGGCCGCCGTCCAACGCTTCGCCCCCTCAGGTAGACTCCGGCCCGTGACACAACCAACCAAGGACGTGATCGTTTACACCGACGGCGCCTGCAGCGGAAACCCCGGGCCGGGGGGATGGGGAGCCGTTCTCATGTTTGGCGGGACGCTGAAGGAGATCAGCGGCGGCGAGCCGCATACGACCAACAACCGCATGGAGCTGATGGCGGCGATCCAGGCCCTCGAGATGCTCAAAGAGCCGGTGCGGGTGCGGCTGCACACCGACAGCGCCTACATGGTCAACTGCTTCCATCAGGGATGGCACGAGCGGTGGGCGAGGAACGGCTGGAAGAACTCGAAGAGGGAGCCTGTCGAGAACCGCGACCTGTGGGAGCGGCTCCTCGCGCAGACCCGGCGCCACCACGTCGAGTTCGTCAAGGTGAAGGGGCATTCCGACGACGAGTGGAACAACCGCTGCGACGAGCTCGCTCGCGCCGGCGCGGTCTCCTTCGCACCGCTGCCGGGCGCAGGCCGGCGCTAGCTCTTCGACGGTCCGCAGAAACCGTTACAGCGGCACGCCGGTCGGGCTCTTGGTCATGCTCAGCCACGCCCGGCGCTCGCGCTCGGCGCGGAGATAGTCGTCGACGTCGACCTGGGCCGTGTCGGCGGTCTTGAAGACGTCGCGGAAGAACTCCGACGCGCGGGTGATCGAGTCGGTATCGCGGGAGTGCACGAGCTGATCGCGCAGATCCTCGGTGGTGTCCCGCAACGCGTAGAGGACGCGGAATGCAGACGTGAACTCGTCCCACTTCTGGATCGCGGAAGCGTCCTCGCGGGTCGACTGGAGCAATCCGTCCATCAGCCCCTTGAGTGGGATGGTGATGAGCGGGAGACCCTGCTGCGCGGTGATGATAAGGACGCAGTTGCGGCAGATCTGACCGACGAGCGCGGCGATGACCGCGTTGGTGACCGCCCTGCTCCCTTCCTCGAACGTGCGCCGCACGAGGCTCGCGGGATACTCGCTCACCATCGTGCCGTCTTCACAGGCGACGACCGAGGCGGTGCGGTGCTCGCGCTCCTGCGGCCCCTCCTCGGCGAGGAGGGCACTTTCGCCGATGACCATCTTCGGCCAGACGATGCCGACCAGCTGACCGCCGACGCTCACGGCGAGTTTGCCGCTGTCGACGATGGCGATGTTGCGCGCCGAGTCTCCTTCTTCCCACAACAGGGCATCCTTCGACAACGTCACTTTCCGAGTCATCGGTCTCTCCTTGGATCGCCCCTGATCGGGTGCCCGGGTGCTCTCTCTGCTGGTGGGGGAGGTAGTGCTTAAGTCTAAGCGCACCGATCGCGAGGACGCAATCGGGCGACCCGTGGCGCCCCGGGCGCCGCTTTCCGAACAGCTCAGATCATCGGGCGGGGCGTTTCGTCGATGCTCGGGGTTTGGATTTCGAGGCCGGCACTTTCTGCACGGCGACGACGGGGGGCACGACCTCCCCGGCGAACGTCACGAGGCCGGTGATGATCGTCGTCAGGCGAGGGAGGAACTCGGGGTTCACGCTCGCGAGCTGGTCGATCAGCGGTTTGAGATGGCCGATGGCGCCGAGGTCGTTGGGGAGGAGGTTGCCTGGCTTTTCCCCCAGTACCTCGGCGATGCTGATGAAGTCCGCGAGATACAGGCCGCGCTGGCCGGACTCGAGTCGCGCCAGGTGAGCCGGTGAGACTCCGACGCTGCGGGCGACGTCCGCCTGGCTGCGGCCTTTCGCGGCGCGGAGGTTGCGGAGGATGCGACCGTAGGACATGGAAATCCCGACGTGCACGCGACTTGCCAGAGAGGCAATGATCGTGCGGCGCGTTGTCAGCCGTTCAAGCTCATCGGTACCGATTCGGAGCATCGGTGGTTTACGGAATTTGCCATTAGGTAAGTTCCTTTGAAAGATTGCCTATCTGGACATCGCCGACTACATTGACTGACGGACGTCCTCCCCACGCCTGATCTGCCGGTCGCGACAGGCGCGCACGCGCCGCATCGCGTACGCGCTTCGCCACTTCCTCCATCCTCAGACGGTTGCTCTCGAAAGGATGCGAATTGATGGCGAACCACTCTCCACCCACGGCAGCTGCCTCCGGGCGCCAACCGCCCTCGGTTGCCGACCCCGCGGTGCGGGTGGTGGGGATCGGGGCTTCGGCCGGAGGCCTCGAGGCCTTCCTCGACCTTCTCAGCGCGCTTCCCTCCGATACCGGGCTCGCCTTCGTGCTCGTTCAGCATCTCGATCCTGAACACGACAGCATGCTCGTCAGCATCCTCGCGAAAGCCACGGCGATGCCGGTGGTCGAGGTGACGGACGCGATGCCGCTCGAGCGCGACCACGTCTACGTCATCCCGCCGGGCGCGGAGATGACGATTCAGCAGGACGTGCTGCGTCTGGTTCGACGGAGTGCGAAGGTTCCGCATCGGCCGCTGGACAGCTTTTTCTGCTCGCTCGCCGCCGAGCGCGCGCGCAGCGCGGTCGGAGTCGTGCTCTCCGGCAACGGTGCAGACGGTGCGTTCGGCCTGCAGGCGATCCGCGACGCGGGCGGGAGTACGTTTGCGCAGACTCCGGAGAGTGCGAAGTTCGACGCGATGCCGCGAGCAGCAGCCTCGGCAGCGGATCTCGTGCTGCCGGCGGCCGGCATCGCGGAGCAACTGGTCGAGATCTCGCGCAACGGCAGTCACCCCGGGCTCGAGCAGTCGCAATACGACCGCATACTCCAGAAGCTGCGCGAGCGGCACTCCATCGACTTCACACAGTTCAAGCGCGCCACGGTCGAGCGGCGCATCCTGCGCCGCGTGCAACTCGGCGACTTCACGACTGTGAGCGGCTATGCCGACTCTCTCGACCGCGACGTGAGCGCGCTCGAGGTGCTCTACCAGGACCTTCTGATCGGGGTGACGTCGTTCTTCAGGGAGCCGGAGCGCTTCGAGTCACTGAAGAGCGTCGTCTTTCCGGTGCTCCTGAATGCCAGCGGCTCCGAGGGGGACGTGCGCATCTGGGCGGCTGGCTGCTCGACCGGTGAAGAGGTCTACTCGCTCGGCATGACGCTGCTCGAGTTCCTCGACGGACGCCCGGAAACTCCGCGGATCTCGATCTTCGGGACCGACATCAACGAGAAGGCGCTCGCCAAGGCGAGATCCGCCGTCTACTCCGAGCACGCGTTGGAGGGCGTGAGCCCCGAACGGCTGGCGCGGTTCTTCACGCCGGTAGCGGCCGGGTACAAAGTCGCGGCGACTCTGCGCGACCTCTGCGTGTTCGCGGCGCACGACCTGACGAAGGATCCGCCCTACTCGCGGATCAACCTTACGACCTGCTGCAACGTGCTGATCTACTTCGATTCAGGGCTGCAGAAAAAAGCGATCGCTCAGCTGGAGTACGCGCTGGTTCCCGGAGGCTTCCTGATGCTCGGAAGCTCAGAGAACCTGCGTGGTGCAACCGACCGGCTGGTCCCGGTCTCGGGCAGGCCGTCGATCTATCGCAAGCCGCCGATTGCCCCCACGACCGCCGCTCTCGAGACGGCGCATCCGTGGTCCGCGAAGGTTGCCGAGGTGACTTCCTCCCGGCTGCCCCGCTTCACGCGACCGGGTGCGGGCGACGCTGACGATTCCTTCCTTGCGGGACAGCTCGCACCGCGCGGAGTGCTCGTCAACGAAGAGATGGCGATCGTCCGGATCCGCGGCGACGTCGCTCCCTTCATCGCCCTCGAGCCGGGGAACGCGTCGCTGAACCTCTTCGAGCTGGTCCGCCACGCGGAGATGCTCGCGGTCCTTCGCCCCGCGGTCCGACGCGCGTTCCGCGAACGGACGAAGGTCATGCAGACCGAGATCATGGTGGTCGCTGACGGGATGCGGCGGCGCGTGATGTTCGACGTCATCCCGCGCGGCGCGACTCCACCGGAGCCCGAACGATGCTGGGTCCTCTTTTACGACCGAGGCGTCGTCGGGAAGCGGAAGTACGAGCCGGACCGGAAGAGGACGGAGATCGAGAGTCTCCGGCAGGCCCTCGAGGCCGCGGTGTCCGACCGCGAGGAGCTCGCCGACGAAGCGGCATCCGCCGCGGAAGAAGCGCAGTCCAGCGATGAAGAGCTCCGCAGCGCCAACGAGGAGCTGGAGACCGCGAAGGAGGAACTGCAGTCGGCGAACGAAGAGCTCAGCACGCTCAACGACGAGCTGCGGCTCCGCAACACCGACCTGCTGAGGATCAACGACGACATCGAGAACCTTCTCGGCGCCGTCGAGATCCCGATCCTGTTCGTGGGGCTGGACCTGCACGTGCGCCGCTTCAACCGGACGGCCGGAGAGCTGCTCCACCTGCACGACGACGCGGTGGGGCGGCCGCTCAGCGAGGCGAGGTCCACGCTGGACATCGAGCAGCTCGGCAAGCTCGCCACCGTAGTGATGGAGACGGGTGAGCCTCTCGACGAGGAAGTGACGGATACCGCCGGCAACTGGCGCGTCGTTCGTCTGCACGCGTATCGCACGAGGGACGGGGCAATCGACGGAGCGATCATCGCGATCGTCGACATCAACGATCTCAAGCGGAGCGTGCTCCTGTCCGAGGAGGCGACCCGCGCCGCCACGATGCTCTCCACCGCGAGCGCGCTGCTGGCGTCCTCGCTCGACTACGAGACCACTCTCGAGTCGGTGGCGGGACTCTCGACGGCAGCGTTCGCAGACTGGTGCGCGGTCGACCTCATCGGCGAGGACGGCTCGATGCGCCATCTGACCGTCTCGCACGTGAATCCCGTGCTCCGCGAACTGGTCGTCCAGTTCCAGCAGGCTGCGTTCCTGCAGGCGGAGCAGGGTCCGGGAGCACCGCAGGCACTGCGCCTGCGGAAGTCGGTCCTTCTGAGCGACATCGCCGAGTCGAAGCTCACTGGCACGCAGCCCGAAGCGAAGATCACCCAGCTGATCGGTGCACTCGGTGTGCGATCGCTGATCAGCGTGCCGCTGATGGTCCGCGACAGGATCTTCGGCACCATGACGTTCTCTTCGTCGCGGCGACGCTACGACCCGATCGACCTCCGACTCGCCGAGGAGTTGTCCCAGCGGGCTGCGGTCGCCATCGACACCGCGTTGCTGTTCCGCGAGGCGGAGAACGCAAACCGGTACAAGGACGCGTTCCTCGGCACCGTCGCTCACGAGCTCCGGACGCCCCTCACGTCGGTGCTTGGGTGGGTCCAGCTCGCGAAGCTGGACCCCGCCATGGTCGGCGACGCGCTGACGAACATCGACGAAGCGGCGAACCTGCTGCGCGTCTTCATCGAAGATCTTCTCGACGTCGCACGCATCCGCGAAAAGAAATTGAAGCTCGAGATGAAGGATGTCGACCTGGCGGACGTGGTCCGCCTGGCCCGGAACATCATCGAGACCAGTGCGCGCAGCCGCCAGATCGGCGTCACCCTCGATCTCGGACTCAGCTCCGCCCCGGTGCGAGGCGACAGCGTCCGCCTGCTGCAGGTCCTCTGGAACCTGCTGAGCAACGCCGTCAAGTTCACCCCCGCCGGAGGGGAGATCAATCTCCGGCTCGAGCGCGCGGCCGACGATGTCCGCGTCGTCGTGCGCGACAACGGCGCCGGGATCAGCGCCGAGTTCGTACCCCACGTCTTCGAGCTCTATTCTCAGGGCGAGCGACGCGCAGATCACCTGCCGGGGTTGGGCATCGGGCTGTCGATCGTCGCGCAAATCGTGAGCCTTCACGAAGGAACGGTGCGCGCCGAGAGCGAGGGTGAAGGTCGCGGGTCGATCTTCATCGTGACGCTACCTCTGCGTCAGCCCGTCGCCCCGGTGCAGGGCCCTGAAAGGATGGAGGAAGATGGGATTGTGGACACGCAGTCCAACTGAACCTGACGTCGCGGAGGGGAGTCCGCAGGAAGAGCCCTCGTCCAGACAGCTCGTCCGGCAGACGGCCGGGAGAGTGCTTCGCAGCGAAGATCTGGATCCGGACGAAAAGGCCGTGGCCGCTGCGATCCTTCGCGACAATCCCACCTTCGGGAACCCGCACGTCGTCAGGTGCGACTGGTGCCGTGAGACCAGGACGCTGTTCCGCGACGAGAACGCCGCGCCCTTCGTCCTCACCGCACATGGATGGCGTTGCGAGCCGTGTGATGCGAATGCTGCGAGCCAGGAGATCAGAATCTGATGCGCGGAACGAACAGGCGAGGGGAGCGGGTGATATGACGGCGACAGTAGGGGGCGGGCGGTCCGTGCGCGTGGGCGAGACCTTCGTCGAGATCACCGTCTACGCAGGGATTGCCGAGCGCACCGGCGCCCGGGTCGACCGCGATGTCGTTCGCCGCAGTGCGGGATGCTGCCGGAGCGTGAGCGAGCTGCTCCGGAAAGCGCGTTCGCTGGGAGATGGCACGTTCTACCTGCCGCTCGAGCTCTGGCCCAAGGACCAGCAGCAGCTGGAGACGCGGAAACCGTGGATCGTCGTCTCGTCTCTCGTTCCGGACGCACGGCCGAAGTGAGGGCGAAGTCCGCGTACGCGCAAATTTGCGTGTCATCCTGAGCCGGCGGAGCGACGAAGGAGCGCAGCGCGGCGAAGGACCCCCTGCATATGGGCGGGTGGGCTGAGGGGAAAACGGGCGTGCGGCTTCCGCCTCCCGACCCCGCACAGAACTGTGCGCGGTGCCTCTGTAATGAATCCACGTTCGTTCACCACGGAGACACAGAGAACACAGAGGGTGCACAGAGGGCGAAGCGGGCGAGACCTCGCGAGTCGCCATCCACAGCCCAACTCCCCTGTCATTACATGAAGTAGGAGATGGCGTCGCCGGCGCCGTTGCCGACGAAAAGGACACGTGAACCCTCACTCGGCGACCTCAGGGTGATACTCCGTGCTCCTCGGTGTCCTCTGTGCCTCTGTGGTGAATCCACGTTCGGTTCACCACGGAGACACAGAGAACACAGAGGGCGAAGCGGGCGAGACCTCGCGATTCGCCAGCCGGAGACCGACCCTCGTGTCATTTGAAGCCGGTGGATGCGGCGCAGCCGCGCTCCGTGCCGGTCGCGATCACCCCGACTGGCTCACAATGCGCATAGAGCAGGTCAGACCCCGGAACCCTCCGCGGTCCTTCAGTCCTTCTGAACTAAGTCAGAACCTCTGGACGAACCTCCCTTAGCTTCCGAATTTCGCTTCCCTGCGGTCAATGCCACGGCACGGATCGGGCCGTTCAACCGCAGGGAGGGCAGATTTCAGGTCGTCCGCCGCCGCCGTCGGCGGCGATCGCAACGTGAGACCTGCCCCTTCTCCGCGAAGCACCAAGGAACCAGTGCAAATGTCCGAGGCAAAGTCCATCAAACGGGTCGCGTTTCTCGGGAACCACCTGCCGCGAAAGTGTGGCATCGCCACGTTCACAACCGATCTCTCCAATGCAGTCGCCGCCGCGGATCCAGCTCTCGACTGCTTCGTGCTGGCGATGAACGACGGTGGCCGTCATTACCAGTATCCGGACCGCGTCCGTTTCGAAGTGCCGGCCGGCGACATCGCCGCGTACGCGCGCGCCGCCGACTTCCTCAACGTGAATGCCGTCGACGTCATCTCGGTCCAGCACGAATACGGGATCTTCGGAGGGAAGGCAGGGGGGCACGTGCTGTCGCTCCTCCGGGCTCTCCGGATGCCGATCGTGACGACCCTGCACACCGTCCTCGCGAAGCCCGACCTGCATCAGCGGCGCGCGATGGACGAGATCGTCCTGCTGTCGGACCGGCTGGTCGTCATGACTTCCGCGGGGGCGGACCTTCTCCGCGACGTTCACGGCGTTCCCGGCGAGAAGGTCGACGTGATCCCGCACGGCATTCCGGACGTGCCGTTTTCAGGCAGCAAGAGCCGTCTGGGTGTCGAAGGGCGGCCGGTGATCCTGACGTTCGGTCTGCTCTCGCCGGACAAGGGCCTCGAGTACGTCATCGACGCCCTTCCGGCGATCCTGGCGCACTACCCGGAAACGGTGTACATCGTCCTCGGCGCGACGCATCCGCACATCATCGAGTATCACGGCGAGACCTACCGTCTGATGCTTGAAGAGCGGGCCAAGCGGCTCGGCGTAGGTGGCAGCGTCATCTTCCACAACCGGTTCGTGAGCGCTTCGGAGCTGTCGGAGTTCCTGGCTGCCGCCGATTTCTACGTCACTCCGTACCTGAATCCAGAGCAGATCACTTCCGGAACGCTTGCCTATGCGCTCGGGGCCGGGAAGGCCGTCATCTCGACGCCGTATCCGTATGCGCGCGAGCTGCTGGCCGAAGGGCGCGGAATCCTCGTGGAGTGGAGGGATTCCCCCGCGATCGCGGCCGAGATCGTCGGCCTGATGGACGATCCGGAAAAGAACATGGCCATGCGCCGCAGTGCGGATGCTTACGGCCGGAACATGCGCTGGCCCGCCGTGGCTTCGGCGTACCTGGAGACGTTCGAGCGCGCGAGCAGCGAGCGCGACCAGCGGCTGCGGACGGACTTCCACGCACGGACGCTCGCCATGAGACCCGCGGAGCTCCCGCCGATCAACCTCGAGCACGTCGGCGTCATGACGGACGACACCGGAATGCTGCAGCACGCCAACTACAACGTTCCGCGGTACGACGACGGCTACTGCATCGACGACAACGCCCGCGCGCTCCTGTTGATGACCCTCATCGAGGATGCGGGATCGGATGATCGGCGTCTCGTCCGGACGTATGCGTCGCGTTACCTCGGGTTCGTGAGTCACGCGTTCAACCCTTCCCTCGGTCGCTTCAGGAATTTCATGACGTACGAGCGGGGGTGGCAGGAAGAGCAGGGATCGGAAGACAGTCACGGGCGGGCGTTGTGGGCACTCGGCACGGTGGTGGGATGTTCCGTCGATCCCGGCCGCCACAGTCTCGCAGGCGCGCTCTTTCACGCGGCGCTCCCCGCGGTGTCGACGTTCACGAGTCCGCGCGCCTGGGCCTTCGCGCTGCTCGGGATCGAACGATACCTCCAGGTGTTCGAGGGCGATCGCAGCGTCCAGGCCGCTGGCCGGGCGATCGTCGCACGCCTGCACGCGCTCTTCCGCGCCAACGAGGAGCCCGACTGGCCGTGGTGCGAGGACCGGGTGACGTACTGCAATGCGCGCCTGCCGCAGGCGCTCATCGCAACCGGCTCGTGGACGGGCGATGAATCCCTGACGGCGACCGGACTGCGCTCCCTCGAGTGGCTGATGGGGATTCAGAAGAACCCGGATGGGTATTTCGCGGCGGTCGGAAGCAACGGGTTTTTCCAGAAGGGGATGACGGCCGCCGCGTTCGACCAGCAGCCGGTGGAGGCTTGTGCGAGCGTGTCGGCCTGCATGCACGCGTTCCGCACGACCCGCGACCATCGATGGGCCGAGGAAGGGAGGCGGGCCTTCAACTGGTTCCTCGGGCAGAACCAGCTGCAACAGTCGCTCTACGACCCGCGGACCGGAGGCTGCCGCGACGCACTGCACGTCGACCGTCTGAACGAGAACCAGGGCGCGGAATCGACGCTGTCGTTCCTCCTGGCGCTGGTGGAGATGCGTGAAGACGAAGTGCGCTGGAACGCGATGCAGGTCCCGACGGCCATTCCAAAAAACGCGCTCATGGCAGTCAGCTCAGGGAGGCCGCAATGACGGGAACTCGGCACTACGAGGTTCTCTTTCACCGAGATGAGAGGAACCCGATCCTCACCGCCGCAGACTGGCCGTATCCGGTGCACACGGTCTTCAACGCAGGCGCCACGCTGCTGCGCGACGGCACCACGCTGCTGCTCTGTCGCGTCGAAGACCGCTCCGGCCGCTCGCATCTTTGCGCGGTGCGCTCGGCCGACGGTGTCGGTGGCTGGGTCATCGACCCGAAGCCGACGCTTCTGCCCGATCCAGACAACCATCCCGAGGAACTGTGGGGGCTCGAGGATCCGAGGATCACGTTCGTGCCGGAGCTCGACAAATATGCAGTGGCCTACACGGCCTTCGGCAGGAGCGGGCCTGGTGTGTCGCTCGCGCTGACGGACGACTTCATCCACTTCGAGCGCTGCGGTCTCGTGATGCAGCCCGACGACAAGGATGCCGCGCTGCTGCCGTACCGCGTCGACGGAATGTTCGCGCTGGTTCACCGTCCGATCGCCGATTCAGGAGCGCACGTCTGGATCTCGTATTCGCCCGATCTCCGAAGCTGGGGCGGGCATCGGATGATGCTGCAGGCGAGGCGCGGCGGATGGTGGGATGCGAACAAGGTCGGAATGTCGCCACCGCTGATCGAGACCGAGCGCGGCTGGCTGATGATCTATCACGGCGTACGCTCGAATGCCGCAGGGTGTCTCTACAGACTGGGCCTCGCGCTGTTCGATCTCCAGCAGCCGGACCGGCTGCTGCTCCGCGGCGATGAGTGGGTGTTCGGGCCGGAGGCGCCGTACGAGACGAGCGGTGACGTCGCCAACGTCGCGTTCCCCTGCGGGTACACGATCGGTGCGGACGGGGACACGCTGAGGCTGTACTACGGAGCCGCCGACACCTCGATCGCACTCGCGACCGGGAGCATCCGCCAGATGCTCCGGTGGCTCGCCGTTCACGGACGCGCCTGACCGTCGTCGTGGAGGTGCTCGCCGGCGGCTCTGCCGGCGGGCACCTCCACAGCACGCCTCGACCCGCGCTATCGTTGCGCCATGGCCTTGTTCGACACCGTCCTCGCGTGGCTCGTCTCCGTCGTCGGCGTCGCAACCGGCGTCGCGTACATCCCTCAGGCGCTGCGGATCTGGAAACGGCGCAGCTCCGCCGACGTCTCGATCCTCACGTACCTCCTGTTTCTCGGAGGGCAGGTCGTCTACTTCATCTACGGCGTGCGCATCCACCAGTGGCCGCTGATCATCGGGATGGCGGCGAACCTCGTGGGGAGCATCGCCGTCATCGCGAGCGCGATCCGTTTCCGCTCGCCGGATGGAAACTGAACTGCTACCTCGGTTCACCACAGAGGCACAGAGGACACAGAGGTTCACAGAGGACTTCGCGAGAGAGCGTCGTCACGCGTCGGCGTCGAGCTCTCTGTGCTCCTCTGTGTCCTCTGTGCCTCTGTGGTTGGTGGTCACTCAGATACTGAAGGTGCGGTCCCCTCGGGGAAGTGCTCGACCTTGATGTCGAGGTGCGAGGTCAGCTCGCCGAGCTCGCGCGTGAGCGCGCGGCCGATGACCATCCGCTGCACCTGGTTCGTCCCCTCGTAGATCTGCGTGATCTTCGCGTCGCGCATGTACTTCTCGATCGGATAGTCGCGGCAGTAGCCGTAGCCGCCGAAGATCTGCACGGCGTCGGTGGTGACCTTCATCGCCGTGTCGGTCGCGAAGACCTTCGCCATCGCGGCGATCTTGTTCACGTTCTTCGCGCCGGAGTCGATGACGCGCGCGGCCGCGTAGACGAGCTGACGCGCGGCTTCGACCTGCGTCGCCATGTCGGCCAGCATGAACTGGATGGCCTGATGCGACATGACGGTCTGGCCGAACTGCCTCCGCTCGGAGCCGTACCTGAGGGCCCACTCGAGGGCTCCCTGCGCGAGGCCGACGGCCTGCGCCGCGACGCCGGGGCGTGCGCGGTCGAGGGTCATCATCGAGTTCTTGAAGCCGTCGCCCTCCTTGCCGCCGAGGAGCGCCGACTTCGGGACGCGGCAGTCCTCGAAGTGGAGCTCGTGCACCGAGACGGTGCGGATGCCCATCGTGTCTTCGCGCTTGCCGAGGTGGAAGCCGTTCGTCTCCTTCTCGACGATGAAGCCGGAGATGCCGCGCATGCCGCGACCCGGATCGGTCAGCGCGTAGACGGTGTAGATCGACGCCTCGCCGCCGTTGGTGTTCCACTTCTTCTCGCCGTTGATGACGTAGTCCTCGCCATCCTTGATCGCGGTGGTGCGAAGGCTCCCGGCATCCGATCCCGAGGCCTTTTCCGAGAGTGCGAATGCGATCAGCTTCTCGCCTTTCGCGATCGCCGGGAGGTACTTCTGCTTCTGCTCCTCGGTGGCATTGAGCATGATCGGGAAGGAGCCGAGGGCGTTCACGGCATACGCGACGCCGACGCCGCCGCAGGCGCGCGAAAGCTGCTCGACGACGATGCAGAGGTCGAGCACGCCGGCGCCGTGGCCGCCGTACTCCTTCGGGATCCAGATCCCGGTGAGGTCGTATTTCTTGAGCGCTTCGAGGATGTCCCAGCCGTATTCGGCCGTGCGGTCGAGCTCGGCCGCGCGTGGCCTCACGTATTTCTCCGCAACCTCACGGGCCCTGTCGAGGTAGTCGAGATTCTGCTTGCTGAGCAACTCGCGCATGGTGTGCCTCCCTGTCGATGAGTCCGGCGCATTGTACGTCGCGTCATTCGCACGATCCGGGGTGACGTAGACTGCTCCGGCAGTCCGGTGGAAACGACCGTGAGCCCGGCGATCAGGCCCGCTCTCAAGCCGTCTTCGCCAGGTCGAAGAACCGAAGGAGAAAGCAGATGGACATCAACAGCATCCTCTCGCAGATGGGGGGGCTTCAGTCGATGGCACGTGAGCTCGGCGTCAGCGAGAGCCAGGCGAAGAGCGGGGCCGCGGCGCTCCTCCCGGCGATCCTCGGTGGATTCAAGAAGCAGACGCAGGCCCAGCCGGCGGGACTCGGCGGGCTCGGTGGACTGCTCGGACAGCTCGGCGGAGGGAGCCTGCTCGACGACGTGCTGTCGCCGCAGCCGACGAACGTCAACCGCGGGAACGACGTGCTCGGGCAGATCTTCGGCTCGAAGGACGTGAGCCGGACCGTTGCGCAGAATGCGGCCGCGTCGTCGGGTCTCGATCCGGCGATCCTCAAGAAGATGCTCCCGATCCTCGCGATGCTGGTGGCCGGTTACATGGCGAAGCAGAGTGCGGG
>JBAQWH010000551.1:0-15888 GCA_049298815.1 Thermoanaerobaculia bacterium
CTCGAGCTTCGCGATCCTGTCGTTGAGGACGTCGAGCCGCTCGAGCAGCTCGGTCATCGAGACCTGAAGCTGCGCGAGCGTCGACCCGGACTGCTCCGCCGGAACGGGTGCCGGCGAGGGAGCCGTAGCACAGGCAGCGGAGAGCAGCAGGACCGCGATCAGTCTTCTCATGCCTTCATGTTATCGAGGCGGCGCTTGGCCCGTCCCGCATATTCGCTCTGGGGGAACTCGGTCAGCACGCGCTCGTAGTAGAGCCGCGCCTCCCCACTCCGGCCAAGGCCGGCGAGCGACTCGCCGAGGTCGTAAAAGACCGCGACCTTGTCGGTGTAGTTCGGGTACTTCTCGATGATGAAATTGAGCCGGGTCTGCGCCGCAGTCCAGCTCCCGCGCCTGATGTAGAAGCGCGCGATGATGTGCTCGTGCTTCGCGAGCCGGTCGAGCGCTTCCTGCCGGCGCGCTTCGGCCTCCGCCTTCAGCGGGCTGCGCGGGTACGCTCGCAGCATGTCGTCGAACTTCTCGACTGCCTCGCGCGTCTTCTGCTGGTCGCGGTCCGGCCTCTCCATCTGCTTGAAGGCCGACATCGCGATCTGGAGAGAGGCGTAGTCGGCCTGCTCGCTCGTGGGATAGCGGTTCAGGAAGTCGCGGTATTTGTACTGCGCCTCGACGAGATTCACCGCGTCGCCCTGCCGAAAGAACGTGTCGGCGATGCGCAGCAGGCTGCGGCGGCCGAGCGGGTCGTTCGGGTACGTCTCGTAGACGTGCTGGTAGTACGTCCGGGCCTTCTGCCAGCGCTTCTTCTCGAACTGCTCCTCGGCCCGCTGGAAGACCTGGTCTTTCGAGAGCGAGAGGAGCTCGGGGTCGACCGTCGACCGGATCTGCCGGGGACCTCGCGCGCATGCAGCGAGAAGCACTGCGACCGCAACGAGTACTGCCAATGTTCGAAATCTCAATCTTCCTCCAGGTCTCTCAGGGGATCAGGTCAGAGTCGAAAGGCACGCCTTCAACTCCCGACAGGATTCCCACCCATGCTTCAGTTCGTCCCACCCACAACAGAGCTGCGGAGCGACTCAATTGCACCCCGCCGGTCTTTCGACCCAAATACTGCCGAGCCCGCAACGAGGATCTCGGCTCCCGCCGCCACCACGGCCGGCGCGGTCGTAGGATCGATCCCGCCGTCCACCTCAATCATCACCTCGAGGCCACGCGATCTCACCAGTTCCGCTATCTGACGGATCTTCCCCGTCACAGGTTCTAGGAACTTCTGTCCACCGAATCCCGGATTGACCGTCATCACCAGGACGAAGTCGCAGAACTCGAGGGCACTGGACAGCGACTCGGCCGCCGTGGCCGGGTTGATGGCAATGCCGGCTTTGGCCCCTCCGCTGCGGATCATCTGAAGCGCACGCTGAAGGTGCGGCTCCACCTCCACGTGGACGGAGATCATGTCCGCACCCGCATCGAGGAACGGGCCGATGAACTCCTGCGGCCGCTGCACCATGAGGTGGCAGTCGAACGGCAGGACGGTGTGCTTCCTCAGCGACTTCACCAGGGCCGGCCCGAAGGTCAGGTTCGGCACGAAATGGCCGTCCATGATGTCGAGGTGGAGGATATCGGCGCCCGGGTCGATGTCCTTCAACTCCTCCGCGAGGCGAGAGAAGTCGGCGGACAGGAGCGAGGGGGCGATCTTGATCGTCACGAGGTCTCCAGTCGTTTGGTCGGCCGATGACGCTATGGCAGCGCGACCGGCATGCTCTCGATGATGCTGCTGTCTTCCTGGCGCGCGACCACCACGGTGATCGGATCACGGCCGCTCACCGGCGCACCACGGAGCGGGTACTGCCGGATGATCACGCCGTCCGCGATCCCGGGATACGTCTCGTACCGGACCGAAGTGACCTCGAGGCCGCGCCGCTCGAGCGCCGGCCTGACGTCATCGAGCCGCTTGTCGATCAGGTCGGGCATCACCCAGGGACGCGGAGTCGGAGGAACGGCGACGAGCAGCGAGACCTGCGTCTGGGGCGCCACGACGGTCCCGACGGGGGGATCCGCCGCGATGACGACCGGTTCCCTCGAGGCGGCCGCCAGCGGCGTTGTCGAGTCGAAATAGGCGAAGTCGGCGATGCGGAGGTTCTGCTGCCCCAGCCGCAGCACCGCCGTGCCTCGGGTCTGACCGTCGAGCGACGGGACGCGCAGCACCAGCGGACCTGCGCTGAGCTCGACGCGGAGCGAGGTGCCTCGCTTGATGAAGCTCGCCGCACCCGGCGCGCGGTTCTGCCAGGCGACGTGCCCGACCGGGACCTTGTCGGAATTGCGCCGGTGCGACTGGTCGACGACGAGCTCGACGCCGAGGTCGCTGGTGAGCGCCCGCGCCTCAGCCACCGATTTGCCGGTCAGGTCGGGCGTCGGCAACGATCTCCCCTTCACGAAGAACGTGAACCAGAAGTACGTGCTCCCGCCGAATGCCACGAGCAGCAGCACCGCGAAGAAGAGATTGTCGAAACAGCCGCGCTTCATTTCCTGTCGGCCTGACGCGCTTTCTGGTCGGCCTCGTACTCCTTGTCGTCGAAGCGCCGGTCGGATTCCCTGATCACGTACAGCGGGATCAACGCCTCCCTCCAGACGTCCTCGACGCGCTCGGCATACACGAACGTGAGTGCGTCGCGGATCTCCCCGGGGACCTCCTGAAGGTCCTTCCGGTTCCCCTCGGGGAGCACGACCTTGCTGATGTTCGCACGATGTGCCGCCATCACCTTCTCCTTGATGCCGCCCACCGACAGCACCTTACCTCGGAGTGTGATCTCGCCGCTCATCGCGACGTCGTGACGGACCGGCCGCTCTCCCATCACCGAGGCGATGCAGGTGGCGATCGCCACGCCGGCGGAGGGACCGTCCTTCGGGATCGCGCCCGCAGGGAAGTGGATGTGGATGTCGTGGTCTGCGAAGACGCGGTCGTCGATCTCGAGGTCGTGCGCCTTCGACCGGACGTAGGAGTACGCGGCCTGCACCGACTCGCGCATGACGTCGCCGAGCTGGCCGGTCACGGTCGTCCGGCCGCTGCCAGGCATCCGCGTCGCCTCGATGAACATGATCTCTCCGCCGAACGAGGTCCAGGCGAGACCGGTGGTGACACCGATCTCCGGATGGCGTTCGGCGAACTCGTGCTCGAACTTCGGCAAGCCGAGGAAGCCCTCGACGTCGTCCTTCGCGACCGTGTAGGTTTCGGCCGCCTCTCCGGAAGCGACCTTTCGCGCGATCTTGCGCAGGACGGTCGCCAGATTGCGTTCGAGATTGCGCACGCCGGCTTCGGCGGTGTAGTCGCGAATGACGAGCAGCACCGCGTCGTCCTCGATCTTCACCAGCTCGGCGCCGAGGCCGTGGTCCTGCAACAGCTCAGGGATCAGGTGGCGCGTCGCGATGTTCAGCTTCTCGCTATCCGTGTAACCCGAAAGCCGGATCACTTCCATGCGGTCCCGGAG
Organism: Thermoanaerobaculia bacterium; assembly: GCA_049298815.1. GTDB lineage: Bacteria > Acidobacteriota > Thermoanaerobaculia > Gp7-AA8 > Gp7-AA8 > JBAQWH01. The sequence continues at coordinate 3,477 of JBAQWH010000551.1, forward strand.
CGGGCCGGGGATCCCCTCGAGGACGTTTGCAGTGCAGATGAAGAGCGTCTTCGAGAGGTCGAACGGGATCTCTAAGTACCGGTCGACGAACGCATGGTTCTGCTTGGGGTCCAGCACCTCGAGGAGCGCCGAGGCGGGATCACCCCGGAAGTCCTTCCCGATCTTGTCGATCTCGTCGATCATCACGAGCGGGTTGTTCACTCCCACCTGGATGTAGCTGGCGACGAGCTTTCCGGGCATCGCGCCGATGTAGGTCTTGCGATGCCCGCGGATCTCCGATTCATCGGTGACGCCGCCGACGGCGATGCGGACGAACTTCCGGCCGAGGGCGTCGGCGATCGCCGCGCCGAGCGAGGTCTTCCCGACGCCGGGAGGGCCGACGAAGCAGAGGATCGGACCCTTGAGGCTTCCCTTGAGCTTGAGGACCGCGAGGTACTCGAGAACGCGCTCCTTCACCTTCTCGAGGCCGTAGTGACGCTCCTCGAGGACCTCTTCGGCTTTCTTGAGGTCGACCGCGTCGTCGGTGGCGGAGGTCCACGGCAACTGCAGAACCGTGTCGAGATGTCCTTTGATGACGGCGTAGTCGGACGACGACTGCGAGAGCTGCCCCATGCGCGAGACCTCGCGACGGAGCTGGGTCACATGCTCCTCTGCGAGGTTCAGCGCCTCGATGCGATCCCGGTAGGTGTCCGCTTCGCGGCCGGCGGCGTTCGTCTCCCCCAGCTCGTCCTGGATGATCCGCATCTGCTCGCGGAGGTAGTTCTCACGCTCGCGGCGATCGATCGACGTCTGGATCTGACGCTGGAGCTCCTGGTTGACCGTTGCACGCCCGAGATCGCGCTGGATCCACTCGATCAGCAGCTCGATCCGCTCGATTGGATTCACCGTCTCGAGAAGGAGCTGCTTTTCTTCGAGCGGGAAGTTGACGAAGGACGACAGCAGGTCCGCGAAGGAGTCGGGGCCGTCGTCCACGTTCATCCGGAGGATGTTGAGCAGCTCGTTCGAGTACTTCGAGTCGCTCTCGACCAGCCTCTCGAACAGGGAGAGCGCTCTGTTCATCAAAGCGTCGGTCTTGACGCCCTTCGGGATCGGCCGCGGCGCGACCTCCCGCAGCTTCGCCTCGAAGTACGGCTCGTGCTGCAGCATCTGCACGAGCTCGATGCGCTGCCGACCCTGGAGGAAGAGCTGGTAGCGGTCCGAGGAGAGCGGCAACCGCTGCACGATCGCGGCGAGGACGCCGATCTTGGAGAGGTCGTCGGGCCGCGGATTCTCCTTGTCGCCGGTCTTCTGGCAGAACGCGGCCAGCAGGTTGTGATCGTCGCCGAGGCTCTTGAGCAGGCGCACGTTTCGGTCGATGCCGACCTGCAGCGACAGCACGCCTCCCGGAAAAAGCACCGAGGAAACGAGAGGAATCACCGGAAGCCGGCTCGGAACATCGAGGTCGACCCAGTCGGAACCGTGGTTGGGAGGGGGCTTTCGTGTGGGCTGTGCCATTTGGGCTGATGTTCGATTTGCCGTTTCCGCGGGCACGCGAATTGTAGAAAATGCCCACTGGTTGAACAATCATCTCCGAATACCTGCACAATCGATGACTGATCTGAACGTCGCGGAGGACCTCGTCGACCCGACCCTCAAGCGGGCCGATCTGCATTGTCACAGCCGCTACTCGGTGTTCAAGTACTTCCGCCGCGCGAACACTCGCGACTGCTACAACGCTCCGGAGGACGTCTATCGCGTGGCGAAAGAGCGGGGCATGTCCTATGTCACGCTCACCGATCACGACTCGATCGAGGGGGCGGTGTACCTCCTCAACAAATATCCGGATCTCGACGACTTCTTCATCGGAGAAGAGGTCGAGACCTACTTCCCTCACACCCGGCAACGCATCCACATCGGCGTGTGGGGACTCAACGAGGAGCAGCATCGCGAGATCCAGCGGCTACGGCCCGACGTCCGCGAGCTCGTCCCCTACCTGAAGTCGCAGCACCTGATTTTCGCGGTGAATCACCTCTTCCAGAACTACAGGATGAAGAACGTGGCTCGGAAGTACGTCGCCGAGATCATGGACATGTTCGACATCTTCGAGGTGCTGAACGGCGCGATGGCGACGTTTCACAACCAGATGGTCCTGCAGCTCGTGGAGGCCGTCCGCGATCATCACGGCAAGCGCGTCTCGATGATCGGCGGCTCCGACGCGCACACGCTCAAGCACGTCTCGAAGGTGCATACGGTCTCTCGCGGCGAGACGGTGAACGAGTTCCTCGAGAACATCCGCGAAGGGAACTGCTTCGCTTGGGGCACCGAGATGCGGTTCCGCGACCTGGTCGCCGACATCTACCTGCTCGCACTGGCCTACGGCGTGGAGGCGGGCGCCGATCTGCGGTCCACCGACTACACCGGTCTCGACAAGACGATCCAGCTGGCCGGGAGACTCGCCGCGATCCCGACTGCAATGTCCGGCCTCCCCGCCGCGATCACCTCGCTCAACTACCTCAAGCAGATCGTCGTGACCAGGGGCCTTTCGATGCGGCTCACGCAGCTGATCAGCGAGATCCGTACGGGCCTGCCGGGCGAGCCGCGTTAGGGCGCGATCTTTCCTCTGGACAATCAAAGCGGCGCCACGGGCGCCGCACTCCAAAGCGGCGCGCGATCGCGCGCCGCGAAAAGGCAGAAGGGGCGCCACGGGCGCCGCTTTTCTCCCCTTCCCCGTCTCAGAAGTTCACGGCGAGGCCGCCGACGTACTTCCGGGAGCCTTCTGCATCGATCGAGTCGACGAGATACGGCGAGTTCTCCGCACGCGCGAGCTCGACGCCGAGCAGAAGCTTCAGGTCGAACGGCAGGTAGAGCGACTGCGCCATCCGCAGGTGAATCCGCTCCGTCCTGTACGCGCCCGCACCGTTCTCCCCCGGCTGCTGGATGTCACGGTACGAAAGGATGACGGTGGTCCTGGTCGGCGTGAAGGTCGACTGCAGGTCGCCCGTCACGTACGTCTTCTCCCGGTCGACGATCGGGACCTGGCTGGTCGCGGTCCCGGCACTCGTCGCCAGGTCGATCGCGAACCGGTCCCCGAATTGCCTCCGGTACGCCAGCCGCACGTCTCGACGAACGTCGCCCGCATCGACGTGGAGCCCGTCCCAGAACTGATCGTAGCCGTCGGTGAAGACGACTCTCAGGGGGGTGTCGACCGCCGTCACGGTGAAGAGCGCCGAAACCCGGTTCGCTTCGTCGGGACCTGACACGAAGCCGAGCGAGTAGGCGTACCGCGGCAGCGAGCGGCCTTCCTCGGACCAGAAAACGACGCTCGGGATCGCGTAGGCCACCGTGTGCCGGTCGACCGCCTTGTAGAGCACCGACGCCACCAGCGACGTCGAGTGACCAAACTTCCACCGCACTCCGGTTCTCGGCGCCCACTCCTGACCTTCGAGGCCGACGTTGCTCGCCAGCCCGTACTGCAGGATCAGTGACGGGACCACCGAGACGGTCCCGTTCGCGCTCAGCTCGGCCATGCGGAACTGGACGTCGTTCGAGGCGACGCTCTCCTGCCGCAGCCGAACCGCCACGCCGAGATCATTCCTCGGGGTCTGGAGGATCGTCGTGTCACCGGCGACCTCGATCAGGTTCGAAGGACCGGCGACGCTCGTGAAGAGGTTCTCCTGCGCGAGGTAGCGGACCTGGACGCGCGCGTCACCGCGCTGCCACTCGAAGTTGTGCGCCTGGATGTCGGCCTGCCGGTCGACGCCGGCACCGTCGTAGAGCCATGAGCTGCGCGTCGTGGCGATCTTGTAGCCCTCGGTCGGCGATGAACGAAGCTCGACCCGCATCGCGCTCGACTCGGCGAGCGGCTCATCGGGCAACAGCGGCTCGCCCTGGTCGAAACGCTGAAGATTGCCGCTGAGGCCGAGCTGCCACTTGTCGTTGAGCCGGCCCTCGAAACCGAGGCTCGTCTGAGCGAACGACCTGTCCGACGACCGCGCCTCCACTCCGGCGAGCGAGCGGACCTCGCCGCGCAGCCGCGGCACTTCGAGCTCGACTGAGTTGGCCGCGAGGACCATGTCGATCTCGCGGAGGATGTCGGCCGGCAGCGACCCGCGAAGCTCCCAGATCTCCTGGCTCGAGCCGCGCCGCGCGGCGGCGCTTCGCTCGGTCTCGAGTCTGAGCGCGACTCGCTGCGGCTTGTTCGTCCTGACGATGGTCGTGATCGCGGGTGCGAACCCCTGCTTGACCGCAATCAGCTTGTAGATGCCCGAACGGAGGGTCGTCAGAGAGAACGAGCCGTCGACGGCGGTGTACGTCTCGGTGGCGCCGAAGTCGGCGAGGTTGAGGGCGATGATCAGGGCGTTAGCGACCGGACGGGCAGCACTGCTGACCGTGCCGAGGATCGCAGCGGAAGGGGCATCGCCGGTCGCGGAGCCGGCCGTCAGGCAAGCGGCCAGCGCGTAAGCGAGAGCTCGAGGACGGCTCATGGCACCTCCCGTATGTTGAAACGGCGCCCCAGGCGCCGACGTCTGACCCTCTCCACAACGCGGTTCTCTGCAGCCGCGTTCCCGGCCGCGGGCCGGGTGATGACCTGATCTTACCCCTGGAAAGCAGTGTCGACGCAAGCCGAGGTGTCCCGTCGTAACACGTTGGAATCGTCGAGGCGGACTCGACCGCCCGCAGGTGCGCCGGGGCAGTTCGTCGCAGACGAGTTGGGTTCAGCCACGCGGACAGCTGTCGGGCGGGACGCCCGCGACGGACGCCGGCCCCCGCTAGTCCCTGACGCGGTGAACCCGCAGGAGGTTCGTCTTGGCGCGCTGGTAAATCGGCGATCCCATCATGATGACGATGCGGTCACCGGGTCGCACCAGGTCCTTGGCGAGAAGGTAGTCGTCCACGCAGTCGACGATCTGTTCGTGGTACTCCCCGACCTCGCGCAGGACGAATGGCTGGACACCCCAGAGGATGTTCATCCGCCGCGCGACCCAGCTCGAGGGCGTGAGGGCAACGATCGGGACTCTCGGGCGGAACTTGGACATCAGCCGCGCGGCGAAGCCGGTCTGGGTGAAGACGACGACGTACTTGGCGTCGAGCTGTTCGGCGGCGTAGTTCGCCGCGCCGGCCAGCGCGTCGGTGAACTCGTCCAGCTCGGAGATCTGCCGGAACGGCTCGCGTTTCCAGGTGACGTTCTGGCGGTTCGCCTCGGCGGCGAAGATGATCCGCGCCATCATCTGGACGGCCTCGACGGGATACTTCCCGGACGCCGATTCCGCCGAGAGCATCACGGCGTCGGATCCGTCGAAGATCGCATTGGCGACGTCGGAGGCCTCGGCCCGGGTCGGCCGCGAGTTCGTGGTCATCGACTCGAGCATCTGGGTCGCCGTGATGGCGAACTTGCCCCATCGGCTCGCCGTGGCGAGGATCTTCTTCTGGACGATCGGGACCGCTTCGGGTGGGAGTTCGACGCCGAGGTCGCCGCGCGCGACCATCACGCCGTCGCTCACTTCCAGGATCTCGTCGAGGTTGTCGATCGCCTGCGGTTTCTCGAGCTTGGCGATGACGTTCAGCTCGTCGCCCCCACACTCGTGCAGAAGCTCGCGGAGCTGGACGATGTCGGCACGGCGCCGGATGAACGACGCGGCGATGTAGTCGAGCTTCTGCTTGACGGCGAAGGCGACGTCTTCGCGGTCCTTCTCGGTGATCGCAGGGATGGTCAGCTCCGAGTCGGGGAAGTTCATCCCCTTCTTCGAGGAGATCGGGCCGCCGTGGATCACGCGAGTCGACACCTCCGTCTCCTCGACGCCCGTCACGACGAGCTCCACGAGTCCGTCGTTGATGAGGATGCGATGGCCGATCTCGACCTCCATCGGCAACGGCGTGAACGGTGTCGATACGCGTCGCGCGTTCCCGAGGACCGGCGTCGTCGAGATCTCGAAGGTCTGGCCGGACTGGAGGTGGTGTTCGCCGTCGACCTCGCCGATTCGCAGCTTCGGCCCCTGGATGTCGGCCACGATCGGGATGTAGCGGCCGAGCTCGGTCGCCACGTCGCGGATCAATCCGATGACCCTCTCGTGCTCCTCGTGGCGCCCGTGGGAGAAGTTCAGGCGGAAAACATCGACGCCCGACGTCAGGAGCCGGTAGATGGTCTGTTCGTTGTTGCTCGCGGGGCCGACCGTGGCCACGATCTTCGTACGGCGCATGCGCTCTTCAATCTCTTTTCCGTCATGACGGGGGAGTTCCCGTCTCGTGCGGCCTTCGTTACGGAGTGCTCAGAACCGGCTGCAAGCTCCGTCCCAGTACGCGAGCGATCGCATCGACATCGCGCACGACCTGCTCGAACGTCTCGGGGAGAATCGCCTGCGGCCCGTCGGAGAGCGCCTCTTCGGGCTTGTGGTGGACCTCGATCAGGACGCCGTCTGCGCCGGCAGCGATCGCCGCGCGCGACAGTGGAAGCACCTTGTTCCGCTTGCCGGTGCCGTGGCTCGGGTCGACCAGGATCGGAAGATGGCTGATCCGCTTGATGGCCGGGATGACCGAGAGATCGAGGGTGTTGCGCGTGTGGTCGGTGAACGTCCGCACGCCCCGCTCGCAGAGGATCACCTGGGCGTTCCCTTCCGCGATGATGTACTCGGCCGACAGGAGCAGCTCCTCGAGCGTGGCTGCCATGCCGCGCTTCAGGAGGACCGGCTTGGCCGAGCGACCCGCGGCGCGGAGGAGCGAGAAGTTCTGCATGTTGCGCGCACCGATCTGGATGCAGTCCGCGTACTGTTCGACGAGCTGGACCGACTCGGCATCGATCGCCTCGGTGACGATCGGAAGCCCGAACTCTTCGCGGACGCGCGCCAGGATCTCGAGCCCGGCCTCGCCAAGGCCCTGGAACGAGTACGGCGACGTCCGCGGCTTGAAGGCGCCCCCACGAAGCATGTGCCCGCCGGCCGCCTTCACACTGCGGGCGATCGTACGGGTCTGCTCGTACGACTCGACCGCGCACGGACCCCCGACGACTACGACCCCCCGCCCGCCGACGTCGATCCCGCCGACGTTCACGATCGTGTCGGCCGGATGCACTTCCCGCGACACGAGCTTGTAGGAATGGCTGACCTGAATGACTTCCTTGACACCGGGGAGATTCTCCAGCGTCTGGACGTCTCCCCTCCCCGGTCCGCTCACGCCGATGGCGGTGCCGCTTGCGCCTGGGATCGAATGCGCCCTGAACCCCATCTGTTCGATGTGGCGCAGAACGACCTCGATCTGTTCGGGCCGCGCACCGGCCTCCATCACGACGAGCATCTGGAATTCTCCTGGGACGCGAGTACCCGGGGTAGGAATCGGGATCTGCCGGGCCGGGTTTTTCGAAGTTGCGTCAGTATAATCATCCATCCGACGCGCTGATTCCGGAGACCTCGCATGAAAAAGACTCTGTTGGCTGCTGTCGTCGCGACCCTCACGGCCGCACAGGCGTTCTCGACGTACGTGGTCGTCCTCCGGGACGGCACACAGTACAGGGCGAAATCGAAGTGGACGATGGCCAACGGCAAAGCACTCGTCACGCTCGAAAACGGACAACTGCTCCAGCTCGACCCGGCGCTCATCGACGTCAAGAGAACCGACGAGACGAACAGGCTCGGCGTGACCGGGACGCTCATCAACCTCACGCCGGACATCGCTCGCGAAGAGGCCCCGAAACAGCGCCCGTCGCTCGGATCTACCGTCAAGCTCAAGCAGCTGCCGCCGGAAAAGCGCCCCAGCCCGGCTCCTGAGACGCCGATCCCGGGAACCGCGGGAGAGTCCTCCACCACCGCCCCGCTCTCCGCTTCCACCGGCGGCGTGGTCGGAACGGAGGTCATCGAGAAATTCGACCTCGCCTTCGAGAACGTCGGGATCTTCGAGAAGAAAGTCACTGCGAGCGGAGCGCACGGTGTGCGGGCCGAGCTCACCGCCGACAGCGAAGACAAGGTCTTCAACGCGATCTCTGCGACCTCCTTCCTCCTCGTGCGCAACGCCGGGGTGAAGGGGGCGTCGATCGACTCGGTCGAGCTCTTCATGAAGACGACCAACGGCGGCGCCGCCGGGCGCTTCCTGATGACCCGCGCCGACGCCGAGGCACTGGACAAGAAGACCATGTCGCAGCAGGACTACTTCGTGCGGCGAGTCATCTACTGAGCTGCGCGGCTGTCGAAGTGTGAAGTGTGAAGAAGAGGCGCCTCACGGCGCCTTTACTCTTTTCACACTTCACACTTCACACTTCACACTTCTTACTTCACCACCTCGACGCTCGCCCTCGCTCCCAGGACCATCACGTAGCGGAACTCGTGTGACTCGGGGGTCGTGACGGTCTGCTCGCCCGGGGCAAAGACCATCGGGCGGAGATTCCACTCGGCCCGGCCGAGCTCCTCGCGGGTGTTCGCGAATCGCACCTCGACCTTCCTGCTGACGACCGGGAGGTCGAAGTCGGCGGTGGCGCGGATGCGGCCGGACGAGGCGGGACCGAAGTCGGAAGCCTTGGCGCGCACCTCGTCGTTGACCGCGATCGCGATCCCGCTGCGCGTCCGGATCGTCGGCCGAAGCGCCCTCACGGCAAAGGTCTCCCGCGGCCCGACGACCACGGCCCCCGGCTCAGTGAAGCTCCGGGACGCGATCTCGAGGAAGTTCCAGCGGCCGACCGGCGGGTTGCCGACGATGACCGGGCGCTCCCATCGGAGGTCGCTCACGTCCGCCGTCAGGAGGTCGGGCCGCCACTGCCGGTAGATCCGCCAGCTGGAGTCGGTCACCAGCCAGTTCTCGATCTCGGGCCCGAGGTCGAGCGCAGCAATGAGCCCGCCGATCCCCTGCGGCGCGCGCACCGCGATGACGAGACGGTTCCGTCCGGTCTTCACGAGCTCGGTAATGTCGTAGGAATCGATCTGGCGCTCTTCGCCGACGCGGCGCCCTGCGACCTCCCGCCCGTCGAGGTAGATCGTGTACTCGGGATCGCCGAAGACCTTGAGCCGCGCATACTGCCGGCCCTCTGGCAGGTCGAAGTCGCGCGCGGCGAAGAATGCGACCGGCGTTCCGTCGCTCATCCGATGCTGCGCCCAGATCCAGCTCGCCCGCCCCGTCACGTCCTGGAACTTCTGGGAGTAGATCAGGTGGAGGCGCGACCAGCCGGCGGTGAAGACGAGCAGCACGACGAGCAGCACCGTCAGGCGCTTCATCAGGACGCGGTCCTGGCCGCTGATAGAATCGCCAGCCGTCATGCGGGCGGTGATTGTAATTCCAGCGCGCTACGGCTCGACCCGCTTTCCGGGGAAGCCGCTGGTGCCGATTGCGGGAACGTCGCTCATCCAGCGCGTCTACGAGCGCTGCGTCCGCTCGAGCGAGGCCTCCGCGGTTTACGTCGCAACCGACGACGACCGGATCCACGACCACGTCGCCGGCTTCGGCGGCCGCGTCGTCCGGCCCGAGGGGGAGTTCCAGACCGGCACCGACCGGATCGCCGCCGCGCTTCCCCTCATCGAGGAGCAAGAGGGGCTGACCTTCGACATCGTGGTCAACGTCCAGGGCGACGAGCCGCTGATCGAGATCGAGACTGTCGACGCGCTGGTCCGCCTCCTCCGGAAAACAGGAGCCGCCATCGCGACGATGGCCTGCCCGCTCGCCGGCGACGGAGAGCTCCAGGCCCGCGACATCGTGAAAACAGTCCTCGACGACCGTTCCGAGGCCATCTATTTTTCCCGGGCGCCGATCGGGTCGTGCGGCGTCTCGCTCCGCCACATTGGCGTCTACGCCTACCGCCGCGACGCCCTGGCCCGCTTCGTCACCTTCGAACAGGCTCCGCTCGAACGCGCAGAATCGCTCGAACAGTTGCGAGCCCTGCATCACGGCTTTAGAATTGCCGTGTTGCAGACATCCAAGCCGCACCACGGTGTCGACCGACCCGAGGACGTGGCCCGCGTCGAGATTGAACTTGCGAAGCAGCATGGCTGATTCAGGAGAAACTGCGTGAGCCCGGCGCTCACGACACCAGATTCCCCTCCGACGCACCCGAAGTCCCCCCAGAAAGCAGACAGATCCACGGTTCCACCCATTCGGCTGGCGCTCGAATTGCGGCTGCTGGCCTACCCGAGAGCAACAGGAGGCGCGTCATGAGCACGAAGTACATCTTCATCACCGGCGGCGTGGTTTCAGGACTCGGCAAAGGGATTGCCGCCGCGTCGATCGGCGCCCTGCTCGAGGCGCGCGGCTTCAACGTCACGCTCCAGAAGTTCGATCCGTACATCAACGTCGACCCGGGGACGATGTCGCCGTTCCAGCACGGCGAGGTCTTCGTCACCGATGACGGCGCGGAAGCCGATCTCGACCTCGGGCACTACGAGCGGTTCACCTCGACGCGGACCTCGAGGCGGAACAACTACACGACCGGCCGGATCTATTTGAAAGTCATCGAGAAGGAGCGCCGCGGCGACTACCTCGGCAAGACCGTTCAGGTCATCCCCCACATCACGGACGAGATCAAGAAGTGCATCCGCGAGGTCTCCGAGGGCGTCGACGTCGTGATCGTCGAGATCGGCGGCACCGTCGGCGACATCGAGTCGCTGCCGTTCCTCGAGGCGATCCGGCAGTTCCGTCAGGAGGCGGGCCGCGGCAACGCGATCAACGTCCACGTGACGCTCGTCCCGTACATCAAGGCCTCCGACGAGCTCAAGACCAAGCCGACCCAGCATTCCGTGCAGAAGCTCCGCGAGATCGGCATCCAGCCGGACGTTCTCCTCTGCCGCTCGGACCGGACGATCCCCGAAGAGATGAAGAAGAAGATCGGTCTGTTCTGCAACGTGGAGAACGAGTCGGTCATCCCGGCGTACGACGTCGAGTTCATCTACCAGGTGCCGCTCGCGTTCTCGCGGGAAGGGCTCGACGAGATCCTGCTCGACAAGCTCCACCTCCCGCAGGAGGAGGTCGGATCGCTCGCCAAGTGGGAAGAGATCGTAAGGAAGATGCGCCACCCCGAGGACGAGGTGCGCATCGGGTTCGTTGGCAAGTACGTCGACTTCGGCGATTCGTACAAGTCGCTCAACGAGGCGCTCGTCCACGGCGGGATCGCGAACAGCGCGCGCGTGAAGATCGTCTACATCGACTCCGAGGCGCTCGAGGCCGAGGGCTACCACGGCGAGCTGGCGAACGTCGACGGCATCCTCGTCGGCCCGGGCTTCGGCTCCCGCGGGGTCGAAGGAAAGCTCCGGGCCATCCGCTTCGCGCGCGAAAAGAAGATCCCGTTCTTCGGCATCTGTCTCGGCATGCAGTGCGCGACCATCGAGTTCGCACGCAACGTCGTCGGCATGAACGGCGCGAACTCCACCGAGTTCGACGACGACGCACCGTACAAGGTCATCTACAAGCTGCGCGACCTCATCGGCGTCGACGCCCTCGGCGGCACCATGCGACTCGGCAAGTACCCCTGCGCTCTCAAGGAAGGCTCCCACTCGCGCGAGTCGTACGCCACCGACCTCGTCGAGGAGCGCCACCGCCACCGCTACGAAGTGAATCCCGAGTACCTTCCGCAACTCGAGGATCGCGGCCTTCGCGTCGTCGGCGCCTCTCCCGACGGGAAGTTCATCGAGATGATCGAGCTCGCCGACCATCCGTGGTTCGTCGGCTGCCAGTTCCATCCGGAGTACAAATCCCGCCCCACCGCACCGCATCCGCTCTTCCGGTCGTTCATCGCCGCTGCCCTCAAGTTCAAGGCGAGCGACAAGGCGCGGCTCATGAAAGAGCAGGCCGCGGCCGCCGCCGCCGGAGACCACTCGTGACGACCCGGGCCATCGAGATCACTCCGGAACTCTCGTTCGGCGGTGATAACGCCCCGCTCTTCATCGCGGGCCCTTGCGTCATCGAGGGGCTCGAGCATGCTCTCCGGATGGCACGCACGCTCGTCGCGCTGCGGGACGAGCTGAAGATCAACCTCGTCTACAAGTCGTCGTTCGACAAGGCCAACCGCACGTCGATCGACTCGTTCCGCGGCCCCGGCCTCGATAAGGGGATGGAAGTGCTCCGCGCCGTCCGCGAGGAGACCGGCCTCCCGTTGCTCACCGACATCCACGAGCCGTGGCAGGCGGAGCCGGCCGCGGCCGTCGTCGAAGTCCTGCAGATCCCGGCGTTCCTCTGCCGTCAGACCGACCTGATCGCGGCAGCGGCACGGACCGGCAAGGCCGTCGGCGTGAAGAAGGGTCAGTTCCTCTCACCCGAGGAGACGAAGAACATCATCGACAAGGGGGCGGAGGTCGGAAACCAGCGCGTGTTCATCACCGAGCGCGGGAGCTCGTTCGGCTACCAGAACCTCGTCGTCGACATGCGCGCGTTCCCGATCATCCGCGGCTTCGGGGCGCCGATCGTCTACGACATCACGCACTCGATGCAGAGGCCCGGCGGCGAAGGGAAGCAGACCGGCGGCACGCCGCAG
>JBAQWH010000552.1:0-6802 GCA_049298815.1 Thermoanaerobaculia bacterium
GTTCCTCGCCATGGACGAAGACGACGCGCCGCAGGTCCTCGCCGCGTTCGATCGCCACGGCGCCATCCAGGCGGTGCTCGGCTGCGCGATCCCCCCCGCCAACATCGCAGCACTGAGCCGGGTCCACGACCGCCTCGCCGACGACGCCACGCTCGATTCCGAGGTGCTCTACACCGGAGCGCTGCTGCGCGGCACCGACCCGGCGGGAGACCGGCTCGACGGCTCCGGCCTTTCCCAGAAACGCGCGAAGAACGTGCTGCAGATCGCTCGCGATCTCGACCGCATCCTCGAAGCGCTCGGACGGGATCTGTCCGAGCGGCAGCGGTTCCGGGTCTACCGGGCCATCTCGCCGGAGGCGCTGACGGTGCTCACGGCCGACCGACCCGGCGAGGGGCCGCACATCGCGCGCTACCGCGAGTTCAGGAACTTCAGCATCCCTCTCCGGGGCAACGACCTCGAGGTCCCGGCCGGGCCCCACATCGCGAAGGCGCTCGAGCGGACGCGCGAGGCGGTGTTCAGCGGGGAGATCGCTCCGGAAGAAGCTCGGGCGTATGCTCGCGATGTCGCCATGAAGCTGCTCGGCAGCGACCGGCGCGACAGCCATGCATAAGAGCCTGCTCCCGATCGCAGTCTTCTGCGCCGCCTCCGCCGCCGCCCAGACTCCGCCTCACGACATCACCCGGGTCGATCCCGCCCCTGCCGGCGGCGCCATCGCCGTCCCGGTGCCCGAAGCGCACCGGAAGGAGCTGAAGAAGTACGAGCTCCAGGAGCTCCCCGGCGCGCGACAGGCTCTGGCATCGCAGCTGATCGACGGAAGGCTGCCGAAGCCCCTCCTCGACTACGTGATGCGAGAGGGTGCGGTGCAGCAGCGGATCTCGCTGTTCGAGGGAGGGCTCGTCGTCGTCCGGATGACCGGCGCCGCGACGATCTACAAGAAAGTGCTCATTCCGGCCGACGCGCTCGAGGCCTATCTCGCGACCGCCAGAACCAACCCGATCGACTCGTTCGGCCGGGCTGCGCTGCGCCCGCCGGAGAAGGATCGCATCTGCACGCTCCGCGTCTATGATGCCGAGGGGGGGCGCGAAGAGACGTCATTCCACCCTTCCGGAGTTCTGCCCAAAACTCTCTACGACCGGATCGCGCCGCTGCAGGACCTCCTTCGCGCGATCTCCGAGGACCGCACGGTCACCAGCTCGGTCGCAGGCTATGAGCCGAAGCCCGGCGACGAGCTCGTCGCCGACGACCTCCGCGTCTTTCGCGTCATCCGGGTCGTCGAGCCTGGCGGGGTCGTGGAACTGAAATGCCTGAGCGACCCGACGAGCATCTACGTCGCCCGCAAAGACCTCCACCAGTACTTCATCGGGAGGCACGAGATGAAGTGAGAAGAGTGAAGAGTGAAGAGTGAGGACCTCCCCTTTCACTCTCCACTCTTCACCCTTCACTCTTCTCCTTTCATGTCTTCCCTCCGGATCACAGCGGGAACGCTCCGAGGCCGCCGCATCCCGATGCCGCGTGGTGGCGTCCGACCGACGTCTGAGCGCGCGAGGCAGGCGTTCTTCGACATCCTCGGCGCGCGCGTCGAAGGGGCTCGCTTCCTCGACCTCTTCGCAGGCAGCGGGATCTTCTCGTTCGAGGCGGTCTCGCGCGGCGCGGTCGCCGCGGTCGCGGTCGACGTATCCCGGCGAAACACGGCGGCAATCGCACGTCACGCCACCGAGCTCGAGGTACCGGTCCGCGCGGTCACGGCCGACGCGATCGAAGGAATCGGCCGCCTCCCGGGCGAGGTTTTCGACGTGGTTTATGCGGACCCGCCGTACGACTACGACGACTATGCCGGGCTACTCGGCGCAATCGACGAGAAGCTGCAGTTCGCAGAGGGGGCGGTGATCGCGGTCGAGCACCGCCGGCGCACCGAGCCCTTCACGACCGAGCGCGAGCGGATTCGATTCACCCGGCGCGCCGAGTACGGCGAGGTCTGGATCTCGCTGTTCAGTGGATGAGGCGGCTGGCATGGACAGCGCACACGACGGCAATGGAAGGTGAGGCAGGAAAACGAATGGCGGAACAGAAGACGAGCTTCGCGCTGACTCTCGACGAAAAGGGGACGCACACCCTCTTCGGCAGTCATGACCAGAACCTCCGGATGATGGAGGACGCCTTCCAGGTGAAGATCTCCTCGCGCGGCAGCGAGATCTTCGTCTCGGGCGCGGCCGACAACGTCGCTGCGGTCGGAAAGATCCTCGGGGAGCTTCAACAGCTGATCGAACAGGGGTACCCCGTCAAGGTCTCCGACGTCTCGACCAGTCTTCGCGTCGTGCGCGACAAGCCGCAGACCAACCTCGTCGACTTCTTCACCGACGACGCGGTCGGAAGCTCGGTCCGCCGGGTGGTGACGCCGCGCAACATGGCTCAGAAGCTCTACCTGCAGGCGATCAACGACCGGGACATCGTCTTCGCCGTCGGTCCCGCGGGAACGGGCAAGACCTACCTCGCGGTTGCCGCCGCAGCGGCAGCCCTCAACGACAAGTCGGTCAAGCGGATCATCCTCTGCCGTCCGGCGGTCGAAGCCGGCGAACGCCTCGGCTTCCTCCCGGGCGACATCGCCGAAAAGGTCAACCCGTATCTCCGCCCGCTCTACGACTCGCTCTACGACATCATCGGCTTCGAGAAGGTCGAGAAACTCATGGAGCGGAGCGTCATCGAGATCGCACCGCTCGCCTTCATGCGCGGACGCACGCTCAACGACTCGTTCATCATCCTCGACGAAGCGCAGAACACGACACCCGAGCAGATGAAGATGTTCCTCACGCGGCTCGGCTTCGGCTCGAAGGCGGTCGTCACCGGCGACATCACGCAGGTCGACCTCCCCGAAGGAAAGAAATCGGGACTGCGCGAGGTCCGGCGCATCCTCGAGGGGGTCGAGGGACTCGAGTTCTTCGACTTCAGCGACCGCGATGTCGTCCGCCATCCGCTCGTCGCGAAGATCGTCGTCGCCTACGACAAGATCGACCGCGAGAAGAAGGCCGCGGAAGACGCCGCCGCCGCCGCGCGACAGAACGGCCAGGCGTGACGCAGGTCGAGGTTTCCGGGAGCGTCCCGCGACTCCCCAGACGGGAGATCGCGAAGTTCGTCGCCAGCGTCCTCGGAACGCTTCGCCGCGCGAAGGTCCTCGCCTTCGAGGTCAGCGAGGTCTCGATCGCGTTCGTCGACGACGCCGCGATGACGCACCTCAACCAGCGGTACCGCCGGAAGAGGAAGACGACCGACGTCCTCACCTTCCCTGCCGACGAGTCGTACGCCGAACCGTCGTCGTCCGGCCGTCCGCTCGGCGACATCGTCATCTCGATCGACCAGGCACGCCGCCAGGCCGCCGAGGAGAAGCACTCCCTCGCGACCGAAGTCCGCTACCTCATCCTCCACGGCCTCCTCCACTCCCTCGGCTACGACCACGACACGGACGGCGGAGAGATGAACGCATTGGAAGTGAAGGTACGGGGGAAGGTGGGGCTGGAGTGAAGTAAGAAGTAAGAAGTAAGAAGTAAGAAGTAAGAAGGATGAAAAACAGCGAACTTACACTTTGAAGTTTTTCATACTTCTTACTTCATACTTCTTACTTCGCCGTCAGGCGAGCGCGATGATCCCGTCTTTCCAGAGCTTGTAGAAGATCAGCATCGCGTCGGTTTCGCGGATCGGACTGATCTTCACGAGTGACCCGATGTCCCACTGGCCGTTGATGCGGGAGAGGATGAAACCCTCGTTCGGCGAGAAGTTCATCGTCGTGATCTCTTCGATCGTCCGCGAGACCTGCGGCACTTTCGTGTCGAGCAGGCCCTGCATCCGCAGTTCCCGGAGGATGACCGACTCGGCATTCTTGATCGCGGTACGGACCGTCGGGTGGTTCGGGTCGAGGTTCTGCGCGGCGCGCAGGAGCCTCTGCGTCTTCTCGTAGTCCCGGCCCTTCAGCGCCTTCTGCGCCGCTTTGACCAGCGCCGCGATCTCCTCGTCCTCGTCGAAGTGGGCGGGAGCCTCGGCGTGCTGCTCCTTCGGCTTGTCGGCCAGCGGATCGACGGTCTTGGCCGAGCCGCGGCGCATGAACGTCGCGATCGTCGACGAGACGACGAACGCCGACGAGCGGCTCTCGAGCACGATCTCGGCGATGCTGCGCTTGCCGTCGATCGCGCGAACGATCTGCTCTTCCACCTCTTCGAGCTCCGTCATGTCGATCGGCTTCTCGAGCGACGGGATGACCCCTTCGTGCGGGATCACCTCTCGAATGCGACCCCATTCGTCGACGCGGCGGGTCCCCTCCATGATGATTCCGGTGACGTCGACCTGCAGCGGCACCATCTCCATCTGAGGGAGCTCGTTGTCGACGAAATAGAACTCGCCGTCCTTCCAGAGGAAGATGTCGTAGATCTCCTCCTCCGCCTTCAGCCGCATGAATCGCTGCAGGTCGGGCTCGCTGATCACGTCGATCATCACGAGGATCTTGCCGAGGAGGATCCCGGACTGGAGCTGGACTTCCATCGCCTTCTTGAGCTCCGGCTCGGTGAGGTAGCCGTGGCTCATGAGGAACTGGCCGAGGTATTCGCGAGGGTCGTTCGACGCGGAAGAGATCACGCGTCCGTTGCGGAAGAAGATCTTCTTTTCGACCCTCTCGTTCGCGAGGACGAGCGTCCCCGTCTTCTGCCCCAGGCTGAGCCATTGCAGAAGGTCGCCGGGGAGCATCGTCTGGAGATTGCCCGAGAGAGCCATAACCGAAAGGGCGGTCATTATAACTGTCGAAGCGAAGCCCGCCGGGGAGCGGTCACGTCCGCTTTGGCGTGTGCGTCACCCGCGCCGGTGTCGCGCCGTGTCTGGTGTCGGGACTGTCGGCCCGGTACATTAGCGCCGCCATGGCGAAAGAGACCAAGCCGCTTCCGCAGATCCAGACGACCTCGGGCTTCGAAATCCCCATCACGTTCGAGCAGGGCGCTCTCGCCGAGCGCGGCTTCGACCCGTCGGGCGACCTCGGGCGACCCGGAGAGTTTCCTTACACGCGCGGACCCCAGTCCTCGATGTATCGCGGCAAGCTCTGGACGATGAGGCAGTACGCCGGCTTCTCGACGGCCGCCGAGTCGAACAAGCGGTATCGCTATCTCCTCGAGCGCGGCACGACCGGCCTTTCGGTCGCTTTCGACCTGCCGACCCAGATCGGCATGGACTCGGACGACGTGCGCGCCCGTGGCGAGGTCGGCAAGGTCGGCGTGGCGATCGACTCGATCGCCGACATGGAGGCGCTGCTCGACGCCATCCCTCTCGACAAGGTGTCGATCTCGATGACGATCAACGCGCCGGCGTCGATCCTGCTCGCGCTCCTGCTCGTCGTCGCCGAGAGGCGCGGCACCGACTGGAGCGCCCTGAGCGGCACGATTCAGAACGACATCCTCAAGGAGTACGCCGCGCGCGGCACGTACATCTTCCCGCCGGCGCCCTCGCTCCGAATCGTGACCGACATCTTCGAGTTCTGCGCGAAGCACGTGCCGCGGTGGAACACGATCTCGATCTCCGGCTACCACATCCGCGAGGCAGGATCGACGGCGGTGCAGGAAGTCGCGTTCACGCTCGCGAACGGCCTGCAGTACGTGCAGGCCGCGGTCGAGCGCGGGCTGGACGTCGACTCGTTCGCTCCCCGCCTCTCGTTCTTCTTCAACGCCCACAACGACTTCATCGAGGAGGTCGCGAAGTTCCGCGCGGCCCGCAAGCTCTGGGCGAAGCTGATGCGCGAGCGGTACGACCCGAAGGACGCGCGCTCGCTCGCGCTCCGCTTCCACGCGCAGACCGCGGGCTCGACCCTGACGGCACAGCAGCCGGAGAACAACGTCGTGCGTGTCGCCTACCAGGCGATGGCCGCGGTGCTCGGCGGCTGCCAGTCGCTGCACACGAACAGCCGGGACGAAGCGCTCGCACTGCCGACCGAGGATTCCGTCAAGATCGCGCTCCGGACGCAGCAGATCCTCGCGCACGAGACCGGGGTCGCGCATTCGGCCGATCCGCTCGCCGGCTCCTACGCCGTCGAAGCGCTCACCCTCGACATCGAGCGCGCGGCGCTGGAACTGATCCGGAAGATCGACTCGATGGGCGGCGCCACGGCCGCGATCGAGTCGGGATTCATCCAGCACGAGATCGGCGACTCGGCGTACGCGGCGCAACGCGCACTCGAGGAGAAGCGCGCAATCGTCGTCGGCGTGAACGACTTCGCGGACGGCTCCGTCACCACGCTGCCGACCATGGTCATCGACGAGAGCGTCGAGCGCGACCAGGTCGCGCGTCTGAACGCCTACCGCGGCGCGCGGACCGGCGGCTGGGAGGCCGCCCTGGCGGCGCTCGACACCGCCGCGAAGGACGGCTCCAACCTGATGCCGCACATCGTCGAGGCGGTCCGGAAGGACTGCACGATCGGCGAGATCGTCGACACACTCAGGACGACGTTCGGCGATCACCGGGAGCAGGGCTTCTAGTGACCGTAACGTTCGGACGGCAACGGCCCGGCACCGACGTCGCCGCTGTCGTCCTTCTGCTCACCGGGTTCACGGCGATCGCCTGCTCGATGTGGCTCGCGCGCGGTGCCTGGCTCGGCGTGCTCCTGCCGGTCGCGTTCGTGATCGGGATCGCGGCGGGCTTCCGGACGGAGGTGCGCGAGGTCGAGCTCACCGGCGATCGGATGACGCTCCGGACGTTCTTCCGCTCGTATCCGATCCCGCGGGCTCACATCAGGCGCGTCGTCCTGACCGATCGCGGGCTCGCGATCGAGGTGCTGAAC
>JBAQWH010000553.1:0-6969 GCA_049298815.1 Thermoanaerobaculia bacterium
GCATACGACCATCCGCATCGATCGGTCACGACGAGAGCGACGGCCGCGAACGAGGTCGCGGCGATCATCGGCGCCAACAACGATCCAGTCCCCGCGGCGAGCGCCACGAACGCCGCCGCCCCTCCCGTCGTGGCAATCCAGGCGACCGATCGCAGGCCGTCCCGGCTGCTCACCCACAACAGCAGGAGGCTGATCGCCAGGACCGCGACGCTCGCGACCTCGACCGACATCAGCCCGAACCTCACGGTCGTCTCCCACACCATCGGATACGCGATGAGCGCAGCCGTGGCACAGTCGAAAATCGCTTCTCCACTGTGAGCGTGGTGCGCCGCCCTGTCGGCAAGGAGCATCCAGACGACGGCGTAGACGAGCCCCGCACCGGCGCCGGCAAGCATCGGCAGCACCTCGGACTCGGTCAGCGCGCGAAGGACGAACGCCCCGCCGAGGATCAGCATGCTCCGGCCCATGAGCGCCATCGGACGCTTCAGGTCCGGATCGTCGTCGACGACCACCGGCTCCACGGACTCAGGAATCGCTTCGATGGCGCGTGCGGCCGGCAGCTCCGCACGCGCACCCGACTCGAGTCCCGCGACCCGCGCCGTCAGCGCTTCGAGGGCGGACTCGATCCGCTCGAGTCGCGCCGCAACCTCTGCCGAATGCTGTTCCATGAGCCACCTCGTCGGGTCATAAGCTCCGGATCTTCAGCGTCAGCCCGATGAGCACGATCCCGATCACCGCGAGCGCGGCGAAGAGGCCGCGCCGCCGGTATCCGAGCTCGTCGAGCGAGTGACGGCCTGCGATGAGTGCTGCTTCGGCGAACTTCAGCCCCTCGGCCTGCTTCTCTTTCACCGGGGCCTCGCCGAACGTGTGGACGAGGGTCTCGAGCTCGATCTGCGCGTCGACGGCGCTGTCGAGCTCCGCCCGGGCCTGACGCACCTCGACGCCTCCCCGCTGCGCCGACAGGAGGATTCGCTCGGACCGCGCGATGGTGCCCGTGAGACTGCGCGTCGCCTCCAGATAGGCGCGGGCGTTCGCGTGGCCGGCATCGGCCTCGCTGTGACAGTCGTGACAACGGCGGACGGCGACGACGACGTCCTTGCCGGTCACCGTGTCGCGGTAGCTATAGGTCGTCTTGCCGATCCGGAACTTCTCGAAAAGCCTCGCGAATTCGGGCCTCGGCTTCACCGGATCGCCCGGCCGGCGCGTCGCGAGATGCTGCGGAAGGTTCTGCGCGCGGTCGACCATCCAGTCGAAGCGCCGGTCCCCGGTGAGCTGGAGTTGCGTCGCGGCCGCGAGGAGCTCCGCACGCGTGCCGCGGTAGTTCTCCGCCTTCTCCTCCGGCTCGGCGACTTTCGCCACGGCCGGCCCGGTCCCCTCGTGGCAGAAGGCGCACGGGGTGTCGGGAAGGACACCGAGCATCGCGACCGTCGGCCTGACCACACCGTGGTTTTCGTGACAGGAAACGCATTCGCTGAAGTGCGCCATCCGGATCGCTGCGCGTTTGTCGTCATGACACGAGCTGCATTCCGCGCCGGACATCATGTCGTTGTGCTGCTGCCACTGGTCGTGCTTGACGCTCTTGCGGAACAGCTCCGCCTCGCGCGCATGGCATTGGCCGCAGACGAAGCTGACCGTGGCGACGCCCGGCGGCGCTGCACCGTGGTTCCCGTGGCAGTCGTTGCAGGTCGGAGCCGAAAGGTCGCCGTGGTCGAGCAGCGCGCTCGCATGGACGCTCACCCGCCAGCGGGCGTACTGGTCGGTCGGCACCGGCCGGCCGGCCGGGTCGGAGTACGCAGCCATCAACCGCGCATCGGAGTGACAACGGCTGCAGGTCTCCGCGACCTTCGTCGCGTGGACCGGGCTTTCCGACTGGGTCCTGCGGCGGATGTCGTGGACCGAATGGCAGTCGATGCAGGTCGCGACGTTCGTGTCGCCGGCCTTCAGCCGCAGGCCGTGGCGGCTCGACCAGTACTCGGTCACCTGGTCGACGCGTGCCGCCGGGTTGAACCGCTTCATGAACTCCGCGGACGCGTGGCACCGGCCACAGAAATCGGGGATCGCGGTGCGCTCCGGCGATCCGCGATACGGATTCGGTTTGAATGACGGGTCCATCGCGGCGGCCATGTCCTCGCCGAGCTTCGGGTCTGGATTTCCGCCGTGGCAGTCATGACAGCCGAGACCGACGTCCGCATGGACGTCCTTCGCGAACGCCAGGACCTTCGCCTGCGCCTTCGCGTCGAACATCTCGCCGCGGTGGCAGGTGACGCAGGAGCTCGCCGGCGTCGCGGCGGAGGAGGTCGCAGCCACGGCCAGCGCGCAGAGTGCGATCGTCAGGTTGCGAGCTCCCTCGCCGGTCCGCGGTCCGCGCGTGATGAAGGCGAGCACGAGGAGCAGCACCGCGCTGAGGAGGACGAAGTAGAGCGGCATCAGCGAGGCGTAGCCCCAGCACGTCATCGCGACGATGAAGAGGATCGCGACGATGCCTGCGATGGTCCAGCCCGGGCTGCGGCCGGTGCGAGCGGCGCCGCGATCGAGGAACGGCACGAGTACGAGCACGAGACCTCCGAGACCGAACGCCAGCAGCGGGATCGCCTCGTACTCGACGCCGAAGATCTCGCCGCCCGGCACGAGCTTCAGCGTCTGGAACATGAAGACGAAGTACCACTCGGGGCGGATGTCCTCGTAGGCGGGAGCGAAGAGGTCTGCCTTTTCGCCGAGCTCCCACGGCATGAACGCCGCGAGCGCGGCAAGGACACCGAGGGCGAAGATCCATCCGGTCAGGTCGCGCAGCGCGAAGTGCGGGAAGAACTTCATCGGAGTCCGTTTCTTCGCCTCCTCTTCGGCCGCGGGCGGAACGCTCATCCCCTTGGTCTGCACCAGCACCAGGTGGATTGCGAGCAGAGCGATCGTCAGCGCCGGCAGGATTGCCACGTGCCATCCGTAGAAGCGGGAGAGGGTCGCACCGGTCACGCGATCGCCACCGCGCAGGAAGCGGACGGTCCATTCGCCGATGAACGGCACGGCGCCGGCGACGTCGGTGCCGACCTTCGTCGCGAAAAACGCGAGCTGGTTCCACGGCAGGAGATAGCCGGAGAAGCCGAAGCCCATGATCAGGAAGAGGAGGAGGACGCCGGTGACCCAGGTCGCCTCCCGGGGCGGGCGATACGCCTTCATGAAGAAGACGCTGATCAGGTGGACCGAGGCGAAGAAGACCATCAGGTTGGCCGACCACGAATGAATGGAGCGGATCAGCCAGCCGAACGGGACGGCGGTCATGATGAACTCGACCGACTCGAAGGCCTCATCGGCGCCGGGACGGTAGTAGAGCATCAGGAGGACGCCGGTGAAGACCTGGACGAAGAAGAAGAACAACGTCATCCCACCGAGGTAGTAGAAGACGCTGTAGCGGTGGATCGGCACCGTCTTGTGCATCGCGAAGTCGCGGATCTTCGAGGTGCCGAAACGGTCATCGAGCCAGGCGGAGACGCGCGTCGCGGTTTCGCTCATCACTTCACGCTTTCGAGACCACGATCGTCGCCGGATCGGAGCCCTTCTCCACGAGGTTGACCTTGTACGGGGTGAGCGGTTTGGGAGGAGGGCCGGCGACATTCCGACCCTGAAGGTCGTAGGCGCCCCCGTGACAGTTGCACCAGAGGCGGTTCTCTTCCTTCTGGAACCCGACGATGCAGTCGAGATGCGTGCAGGTCGCCGAGTAGGCGACGAACAGCTCGTCGGCGCCGCGGACGACGATGACCGGCTCGGCGCCGAACCGGACGATCTTGAACGCCTTCTCCCGGAACTCGACGTCGTTGACCGTCCCGGCCTCGACCTGATCGGTGTTCGCCTCCGCCAGCCTGGGCGGCGTAACGAAGCGCATCACCGGGTAGAGGACCGACCCGAAGAGGGCGCCGAACGACGTCCCGAGGAACCAGTTCAGCACGCGGCGGCGATCGACGCCGGGAGCGGGCGCAACACGAGTCTCACCCTGTTCATCCATGAAGGATCCTCCTCTCCGGGGGCGCGACTACTTCTTCGCGAAGGAGCGGACGTGGGCCACGAGGGCCTTGAGCTCGGGCTCGGGCAGCTTGCCGTACGCCGGCATCTTCCCTTTCCCTTTGGTGAGGACTCCGAGGAGCACGGCGTCGGCCTGCTGCTGGACTTTGGGCGAGCCGAGCGGGGCCACGGCGAGCTTCTTTCCCATCGGCGTGTTCCCGCCCCCATCGGGTCCGTGACACGCAGCACATTTGCTTTTGAAGGTTGCAGCGGCGTCCGCGGCGAAGGTGGGAGCGAGGGATCCGAGGATCAGGAACAGCACGACGGCAACGGCGGTCAGGCGGAAACGGGCCATGTCGAATCTCCTATCGGTCGAGGTGTGGTGGATCTGAACCGCACCGTTCGCCTCGCGAACGGCTGATCTGGACCGGATGCCGGGAGACTTGCGAAAGACCGCGTTACTGCGTGAGGGAGCGCGTCGCTGCAGGTCGCGGCGGCAGGTGACACCGCGTCCGGAGGACACGGTCACGAATGGCGCCTTCGACACAATGTTGCATGGCGGCTCGACTCGGCTGATTGGAACGTCGCCACCTTAGGCGATGGAAGGCTACGTTCCGATGGACTTGGTCACACTTTAGTGTATTAATCGTCACAAATACGGCACCGGCGCAAGTCTGGCAGGATCCCACGATGCGCGACGGCTCGGGAGACGAATCCCGGCCGGCCTGGAGCCCCAATGACCCAACGACGCCCCGACCCGTACTGCACCCACTGCCACGGCACCGGAGTCATGACGCTGAACACGCCCTTTCTCGACCGCGTCGAAGAGGAGACGGTCACCTGCCGCTGCATCCGCGACCGACAGACCTCCGACCCTGCAGAACCGTCCGACGCCGGGCATCCTGATCTCACGCCACGGGAGTGAGTCCGAGGCCGCTGCCGGTGGGGAGCACGAGTTTCCCCTTCACCACCTTCACGCCGGCATACGGATCGTTCGAGATCAGAAGGTTCCCGTCGAGGTCCGTGTAGTCGACGAGCGGCGAGAGGTGCGCCGCGGCGGTCACGGAGACGGAGCTCGAGATCATGCAGCCGAGCATGGTCTTCATCCCGAGGTTCTTCGCGGTCGTGATCATCGCGTGGGCCTGCTGCGGGCCACCGCACTTGTCGAGCTTCACGTTGACGCCGTCGTAGGCATCGGCGAGCTTCGGGATTGCGGCGAGGTCGATGCACGCCTCGTCCGCGAAGATCGGGATGTGGACGCGGCTGCGGACCCAGCGCTGCTCCTCGAGCATCGACGCGGGGAGCGGCTGCTCGATCATCTCGACTCCCTGCGACTCGAGCCAGTTGATCTTCCGCACCGCCTCTTCCTTGTCCTTCCACCCTTCGTTCGCGTCGACGCGCAGCGGCTTCTTCGTCACCGAGCGGACCGCATCGATCGTCGCCTCGTCGGAGTCGAGGCCGACCTTGATCTTCAGGACCGGGTACGGCTCGGCTTCCGCGACCTTGCGGCGTGTGGTCTCCGGATCGTC
The DNA here is from genome assembly GCA_049298815.1 of Thermoanaerobaculia bacterium. Classification (GTDB taxonomy): domain Bacteria; phylum Acidobacteriota; class Thermoanaerobaculia; order Gp7-AA8; family Gp7-AA8; genus JBAQWH01. The sequence goes on from JBAQWH010000553.1 coordinate 5,523, forward strand.
GATGCCGATCGAGAAGGTCGTCAGCGGCGCGTCGGCCGGGTCGAGCCCGAAGAGGGCGTACATCGGCACTCCGAGCTTCTTCCCTGCCCAGTCGAGCAGCGCGATGTCGATCGCCGACTGCGCGGCGTAGTTCCCCCGGAACCGCTTGCGAACTTCCGCCATGATCTTCGCGAAGTGCATCGGATTCGCGGAGAGCAGGAGGTCTCGCACCGATTCGACCGCGGCCTTCCCGCGGACGGCATCCTCGTCGTATCGCACGATCGGAGCCCCTTCGCCGATGCCGGTGAGTCCATCGCGCGTGAGCTTCACGTACAGCACCTCGCGGTACTGGCTCGACGACATCGTCGTCGTCCAGGTGTGGCGGAGGTTGATCCGGACGACCGAGGCTTCGAGCGCATTCCGCGTCCGTGCGGCCGGCTCGGTGGCGGCCAGGGTCAGCGGATCGACGGTCGCGATGGCCGAGGCCAGCGCGGTGGTCTTCACGAATTCACGACGGTTCATTTCGCTCTCCTCGCGGTGATGTACTCGTTCGTCCAGGGCGCGTGGTCCAGCACACCGATCTGCACCATCGGCCGGAATCGCCGCGTGGCGTGTATGAACTCGCCGTTCCCGATGTACATCCCGGTATGGTTGATCCTGTCCTTCGTCTTGCCGAAAAAGATGAGGTCCCCCGGCTTCAGTGCCTCGCGCTCGACCGGCGCGAGCCCGTCCCAGCGCGCCATAGGCCGCGTGTCCCTCGGCATCGATACGCCGCGGCGCCGCATCAGCATCTGCGTGAATCCCGAGCAGTCGAAGCCGTACGACGAAGTCCCACCCCAGCGGTACGGGAGCCCGAGGAAACGCTTCGCGAGAGCGATGGTGGCGTCGATCGAGAGCGGCTCGCCCGGCGACGCGACGTCGCCGCTCTGCACCCACGCAGTCGGGCCGCCAGGCAGCCGGACCGAGTGGAACGGTCCGTCAGGCGTGTCGGTCCGGCCGGTGACCTCGAGCTTCGAGCCGTACGGGATCGTGAGCAGAGGTGCGTGCTTCTCAATGTCGGGCTCGTTGTAGAGCGAGGCGAAGAGGCTCTCGACCATGACCGTCGGCCCGCTCGCGGCGTAGGGCGCTGCGACGCGACGGAGCTCGGTCTCGCGAATCCAACCTTCGTACGCGTCCTCGGTGAGAACCTTCACCCAGCCGTAGTCAGATTCGAGCAGCAGCGCGCCGCTCCCGAAGAGTGCCTGCGACACAACGTCCGACTCGGCAGACGCGCGGCTGTGCATGTCGGCGACCGGGACCGTGATCGCGACCTGCGCCGGCACGGGCTGCGCGAACGCCGCCACCGCCAGCAGCGCGAACGCCACCACCATCGCCTTGAAGGGCTTTCGATTCATGCGCGCAGTTAACACCTTCAGGGCGCGGCGTGAAAGGGCAATCGGCACGGGAGGGGAGATGCGGCGGTGTCATC
>JBAQWH010000554.1:0-2517 GCA_049298815.1 Thermoanaerobaculia bacterium
CCGCTGCGCTCTTCCTCGCGATCCCCGAGCCGCTCGCGCGCCTGGTGACGAATCAGAGGGCGGTCATCGATGCGGCCATTCCGCTGTTCCTCGTCGCCGCGGTCTTCCAGCTCTCGGACGGGATTCAGGCGGTCGGGTCGGGGGTCCTGCGCGGGGCGGGCGATACCCGCTTCGCCTTCGGCGCGAACCTCGTCGGCCACTGGCTCGTCGGCTTCCCGGTCGCCCTGCTCCTCGGCTTCGGCCTGGACATGGGAATCGCGGGGCTGTGGTGGGGGCTCTGCGCCGGCCTCACCGTCGTCGCCGTCCTGCTCTTCATCCGGTTCCAGCGCCTCTCGTCGAAAGAGATCATTCCGATCGAGGAGTGAAAGAAAAAGGGTGAAGAGCTCTCGCTCTCCACCCTCTCACTTTCACCTGGAGCACGGGGACTACTGCTTCGTCCGCCGCTCGCGGGTCGTCGGCTTGGCCGGCGCGAAGCCGCGCTTGCGCATGAGCGCGTCGACCGATGCATCGCGGCCGCGGAAGGCTCGGTAGCCCTCGGCCGGATCGACGGTGTTTCCGATCGAGAAGACGTTCTGGCGGAGCTTCGCCGACACCGCGGGATCGTAGAACCCGCTTCCCTCGCCGAAGGCCTCGGCTGCATCGGCGGTGAGGACGTCCGACCAGAGGTAGCTGTAGTAGCCCGCCGAGTATCCGTCGCCCGAGAAGACGTGGAGGAACTGCGGCGTGCGGTGGCGCATGACGATCTCTTTCGGCATCCCGAGCTCGGTGAGCATCTCGCGCTCGAACTTGTCGGGGTCGATCGCCCGGTCGCCCGCGAGGTGGAGCTTCATGTCGACGAGTGCGCTCGAGAGGTACTCGACCGTCTCGAACCCTTCGTTGAACGTCGCCGCCTTCTCGATGCGCGAGACGAGGCTCTGCGGGATCGGCTTACCGGTCTGGTGGTGCACGGCGAACTTCTGCAGGACCTCGGGCGTGGAGAGCCAGTGCTCGAGGACCTGCGACGGGAACTCGACGTAGTCGCGCATGACGTTCGTGCCGGCGAGCGTCGGGTAGGTCACGTTGGACGAGAGGCCGTGGAGCGCGTGGCCGAACTCGTGGAACATCGTCGTCGCGTCGTCCCACGAGATCAGGACCGGCTCCCCCTCGTTCCCCTTCACGAAGTTCGAGTTGTTCGAGACGATCGTCGTGACGTCGGCGTCGAAGCGCTCCTGCGCTCGGTACTCCGTCATCCAGGCGCCCGACCGCTTGCCCGCCCGGGCGAACGGATCGAAGTACCAGAGACCGACGTGCCTTCCGGAGGTCTTGTCGGTGACCTCCCAGACGCGGACGTCGGGGTGGAAGACCGGCACGTTCGAGACCGGAGCGAAGTTCAAGCCGAACACTTCGCCGGCGACCCAGTGGATCGCTTCGCGCAGCTTGTCGAGCTGCAGGTACTGCTTCACTTCGTTCTGGTCGAGGTCGTACTTCGCCTTGCGGACCTTCTCCGCGTAGAAGCGGTAGTCCCACGGCTCGATGGTGATGCCGGCCTTCTCCTTGTTCGCGACCGCCTGCATGTCGGCGACCTCTTCGCGGACGCGGACGACGGCCGGCTTCCAGACGGCCTCCATCAGCTCGAGCGCGCGCTCCGGGGTCTTCGCCATCGTGTTCTCGAGGATCCAGTGCGCGTGCGTCTGGAAGCCGAGGAGCTTTGCGCGCTCCGAGCGAAGCCGGAGGATGTCGGTGATGATCGCGTTGTTGTCGGTCTCACCGCCGGTGTCGCCGCGGTTGACGAACATCCGCCACGCCTTCTCGCGAAGGTCGCGGCGAGTCGAATAAGTCAGGAACGGATCGACGGACGAGCGGGTGTTCGTGACGACCCACTTCCCTTCGAGCCCTTTCGCCTTCGCGGCGTTCGAGGCGGCGTCGATCAGCGACTGCGGCAGGCCGGCGAGGTCGGCCTGGCTATCGATCACGACGACCTGGTTGGTCTCGTCCGCGAGGACGTTCTGGCTGAAGCGGGTGTAGAGGCCTGCGAGCTGCTGGTTGATCTCGGAGAGGCGCGTCTTCGCGGTCGGGTCGAGTCTGGCGCCCGCGCGGGCGAACTGGTTCCAGAGCACCCAGGTCAGCCGCTGCTGCTCCGTCGTCAGGCTCGCCTTCGCCGGCGAGTTGTAGACCGCTTCGATGCGGCGGAACAGCGGCGCGTTCTGAATGATCCGGTCACGGAAGGCCGACAGGCGCGGCTCCATCTCCGTCTCGACCTTCTGGAACTCCGGGGTGGCGAGGTTCGCGCCCCAGACTCCGTAGACCGCATAGACGCGGCTGAGCGTCCGGCCGGAGCGCTCCATCTGGGCGATCGTGTTCTCGAACGTCGGAGCCTCGGGATTCGACGCGACCTTCTCGATCTCCGCGAGGTTCTCCGCCATCGCGGTCTCGAGCGCCGGACGGAAGTGCTCGACGCGGACCTTGTCGAACGGCGGAAGGCCACCGTACGGGCCGGTCCACGGCGCGAGGAGCGGGTTGTCGGCGGCGGTCGTGAAG
>JBAQWH010000555.1:0-2110 GCA_049298815.1 Thermoanaerobaculia bacterium
TTGGCCCGGCTCCCTCGAAGCAGTTCGCACCGCCGAAGCCGACGAAGTCGACGACGCCGGCAGGACACGTGCCGGTCAGAGCCGACGACGACGCAACGAGCGCCACCTTCCCGGCAGTCGCCGACATCGAGATCGAGCCGCTGGCGTCGGGAGTCGGCAGAAGGGGAACCGAGCCCGATCCGGCGGCCTCCCGCACGAGGTAGTACTGCCCCGGCGCGATCGACCCCGTCAGCGGGGTGACCTGCCAGGAGGTACCGCTCGAGCTCGCGTACTGCACCGACCAGCCGGCGAGGTTCACCGTCGCGGTGCCGCGGTTGAACAGCTCGATGAAGTCGTTCTTGAAGGGAGCGCCGCTATTGCCGCCACCGCCGTAGACCTGGCTGATGACCACATCGGAGGCCGCATGGGCGAGAGAGGCAAAGCAGAAGAGGAAGACGAGCAGCAGGAAGGCAGGACGGCGCAGGGTCATCGGGGAGCGTTCCTCCGTTGGTTTTGAGAGAGAGTGGGACCTCGGATTGAACTGCAGTCAGAATATCGGAAACGGGAGGTGAATTCTGCGTGAAACTCTCATGTCCCGCTCGATCGGCCAGATACAGCCCAGCTCGGGAATCATCGAATCAATTCGCATATCATTTTGTATTAAAAGCATAATTTGATATATCGATTTACGCTTTGTTTTTCACCCCTGCCGCTTTGCGGAATCCCACTGGTGCAGCGGCCGTTACGGACGCTCGGCCCGCGACCCACGTAACATTTCGCACCGGCCCGCCGTCGTAGCATCCGGAGCCCGCAGACACAGCCATGCCCGAATTCATCGTGAGAGTCGCAACGCCGGACGGCGAGATCGTCGAACGGCACGTCAGTGCCATTTCGCCACGCGCGGCGAAAGCAGAGATGCAGCGGCAGGGGCTGTTCGTGTTCGAGACGCGGCGTGGCGCGGGGTCCCTGCGCGACCTTCTGCCCCGGTTCGGCAGGGCCATCTCGACCGAGCGTTTCCTTCTGTTCAACCAGGAGCTCCTCGCGCTGGTGCGCGCGGGCCTGCCGATCGTTCAGTCGTTCGAGATCATGCTCGAGCGGCAGAAGAGCCCCCGGTTCCGCGAGATCCTGACCGACATCCGGAGCAAGATCACCTCGGGCATGGCGCTCTCCGACGCGTTCGCCTCGTACGGCGACCTGTTCCCGCCGATCTACTCGACCTCGCTTCGCGCCGGCGAGCGCTCCGGCGACCTCGAGGGGGTCATCCGGCGGTTCCTCAAGTACCAGAAGATGATCGTGGCGCTGCAGAAGCGGGTGGTCGGGGCTCTGGTCTACCCGGCGGTCCTCGTGGCGCTGTCGGGCGTGATGATCTTCATCATGCTGACCTACGTGATCCCGAAGTTCGCGCAGTTCTTCGAGGGGTTCGGCGCGGAGCTTCCGCTGTTCACGCGATTCATGATCGCGTTCGCCACCGGGCTCCGCGCGAACGTGGTCCTCACCCTCGTGGTCACGGCCGCGGTCGTCTTCTTCAGCCGGCGGTGGGCGGCCGGGCCTGGCCGGCTGATGTGGGACCGGATCAAGCTGCAGATCCCGCTCGTCGGGGGCATCCTGCACCGGTTCGCCATCATGCAGTTCACCCAGTCGCTCGGGACGCTCCTGGCGGGGGGCACGCCGATGGTCCCCGCGATCGAGATCGCCTCGCAGTCGGTGACGAACCAGCTGGTTGCGACCCGGATCGCCGGGATCGTGCAGAACGTCCGCGAGGGGGAGCCGCTGTGGCGCTCGCTCGAGACGACCGGCGTCGTCGCCGACCTGGCGGTCGAGATGATCAAAGTCGGGGAGTCGACCGGCGCCCTGACGGAAATGCTCAGTAATGTCAGCGAGTTTTACGACGAGGAAATCGAATCAAGACTGACCCGCCTGGTAGCCGCTCTCGAGCCGATCATCCTCGTCATCATGGGTGGCGTCATCGCCGTTCTCCTCTACGCTTTCTACCTGCCGCTGTTCAGGCTCTCCTCGGTTGGACAGGGGTAGGCATGGACGAGTGGTCAGTTTCCAGTGGTCAGTGGTCAGTAAGCCCGCTGGCCACTGGCCACTGACCACTGGCCACTGGCCACTGACCACTGACCACTGA
>JBAQWH010000556.1:0-3292 GCA_049298815.1 Thermoanaerobaculia bacterium
ACCACCCGCTCCTTCTTCCCGTGCACGGTGTCTCCGGTGACCGGGAACGACGCGGCCACCGCTCCTTCCGGTACGAGTACGGTCGCAGGCACGGTGACGATGTTACGCCGCTGCGCCTCGATCGCCACCGTTGCACCGCCAAACGTTGCCGGCCCGCTGAGCGTGACCGTCGCGGTCGCCGTCGCGCCGCTCGCGATGGCGGGCGGCACAATCGAGTAGGGCGTTTTGTGGGGTCAGGTCCGCGTCCCGCGCCTTCATGCCGCAATTCCGCGAGTTCTTCCCGTCGGTCTCTCCACGCGCCGTTTCCTCACCCTGAAGCGCAGACCAGTTCCGCCGAGTGCGAGCGTGCTGAATCGACTCGGCTGCCGAGGTGTGCTCAGGCGATGGATCGGAAGGCCGCGCAAAGCGTCATTCCGTAAGGTGCGATGCTCGCGGCGGCCGAACGTCGCTCGTAACTCTCGTCCGAATGACAATCCGGCGAGGCATTGACTCCGGAAGCGCATCCGTGCCCGGTCTTCCACGACCATCCAACCGCGGGCCGCGGACCTGACCCCAATTTTCTCCGAGCGTCGTTCAAGGGTGACATCCTCCTGGACCGCGAGGACGCGCTCCGGCTGCTCGCCGAAATTCGATGGCTCAGGCGACGACTACAGAGGGTAGAACACGCCGTCGAGCCGCTCGTGGGCGCGATCACCGGCTGGTCGTAAGGCTCAGCCGGAGGAAGGGCTCGCGCCGCGTAGAGCATTACACTCACGTCGTGAGACAACCGGAGAGTCAACGGCCGCAACGTCCCTTCGCCACATATGCCGAAGCCGCTTCGAAGCTGGCGCCACTTGAATCGTTCGACCCTTCGGCTTTTGTGGCCAGAGATGACGCCGCGACGCAGGCGGCCTGTGATTTCGTCCTAGCCCTCGCGCTCGTTTTCAATGACGTCCAGAACCTCCTTATGGCGTATTCGCTGTTCCTGCCGCAGGCTCCAGCCGATGGCATCGGGCTGACACCGGAACGCGGAAAGTTCAACGGAACCGAGTTGCAGTTGTATCGAATGCTCGTAGCCACTCTTCAAGAACTCTTCTATCTGGTCTCAACGAAGCCAAAGGCACGAAGATCTCCGGCATTCGTGCGAGCGGTCAAGCAGTTGCCTCGCGAATATCGGGAGACGTGGACGACGATCTTGGATGTCGCCGAAAAGAAGGACGTGATCCGCGGAACGGACCCAGACCGCGAGTTTCTGACCATCGTGCGCAACAACGTTTCATTCCACTACGGCCCAAAGGCTCTTCGTGTCGCCTTCGATGCGGCGTTCCCCTTCGCAGCAACACCAGGGGCGGAGCCGCTGGTCTCCCGCGGTGATCGCATACCAGAGGCGCGCTTCTACTTCGCAGACCGCGCCGCACAGAAAGCGATTGAACAATGGCTCGGAGATGAAGATCTGCATCAGTACTTCTTTCGGAGAGAACAGCAACTCCGGCAGATCGCGGGCACGCTCTACTTCCTCGTCGTTCGGTTCGTCGAATCGCGGGGATGCGCATGGCGAACGCCGCTACAGAGCGCGCAGGAGATCCCTCGCTAGAAAGGTGTCGCTTCAGGCCGCGCGCCGCGCACCCGTCGAGGATCTTCTCGCACTCGGCGACGACACCCCCGAGGAACACCGCGACCCGCGCCGCCGCATCGTGTGCCGATTCCAACCCTTCGCAACGTGGCACGTCAGGCGGCACAAAGGGCAGACGGCGACCCGCGGCGAGGCGCCGAATCGTCGTAAGTTATTGATTTAATTGGAGCGGGCGACGGGATTCGAACCCGCGACCAAGAGCTTGGGAAGCTCCTACTCTACCAACTGAGCTACGCCCGCCCGGCGTGTGGGACGCGGATTGTACAACGAGGGAAATGCGGGCGGGAACTCCAGGTGTGGCGGATGCAGAAGTGACGGCTCGGGCGAGCCGGGCATCGAACCTCGGGGTCCTTCGCCGTCCTCCGCGCTTCCGCTACGCGCGGAAGCGCTCCGGCGGCTCAGGATGACATGCAACCACCGCCGCCCCTTCGCGGCGGCAGCGCGCGGTGACGCGCGGCGCGGAGCCCTACTCGCTCTTCTTGATCGTCAGCCTCGGGCCGGCGGCGAGCTTCGGGGCTCCGCCGTTGCCGCGGCCGCGCTTCGAGATCGGGAGCTTCGCGTAGACCTGCGTCGAGAGGATCGACGCGTGGCCCAGCTTCTCCTGGACTTCGCGGATGTCGGCGCCCGACGATACGAGCATCGCGGCCATCGTGTGCCGCAGCGCGTGCGGCGTCACGTGCCGCTTGATCTCCGCGAGCCGGACGTGCTTTTTGAAGATGTTCTCGATCGAGTAGATGGTCAGCCGCGTCCCCGACCGCCCGACGAACAGCGCCGGTGTGGTCAGACTCCGCTCGGCCCGCATCTCGAGGTAGTGCGCCATCGCCTCGATCAGCGGCTGGGTGGTGACCGAGACCGAGCGGCCGCGCGTCGCGCGTCCCGTGATCTGGACCTGCTGCTTCTCGACGTCGACGTCGCTCACGTTCATCGCCACCAGCTCGCCGATCCGGATGCCGGTCGAGAAGAGGAGCTCGAGGATGAGGTCGTCCCGGACCGCACAGAAGTAACGGTTGCGCCCGCCAGCCGTGTGGTCGCGCAGCGCGGCGAGCCCGGCGATCTGCTCCTTCGGCGCAGCCAGCAATGCCCGCACCTCGCGGCCGGAGAGCACCGTCGGGACCCGGCTCTCGACCGGTTTGCGGATCTTCAGCTTCCTCGCGGGAGACTCGGCGACCACGCCGGACTCCTCGAGATAGCGGAAGAAGACCTTCAGCGCCGCGACCTTCCGGCGGATCGAGGTGTCCCGGTAGGGACTGGTCCCGAGCTTTTCGAGATACACCTCGAGGTCCGCGGGCGTAACGTCCACCATCGCCGATTCGTCCATGTGAAGCCGGAACTGGACGAGGTCGGACTGGTACGCTCGGATGGTACGGTCAGACAGATTTCGAACGGTCTGACCGTGCTGTAAAAAGTCGGCAATTGCCTGCTGCACGTTCATGATTGACTTCGGCTAGCTTTAATTATTGGAAGGGTGACCCGAGGCGAAGTCTACCTGTGACAGGCGGATTGTCAAGAAATTATTGAGAGCGGGAATATGAGACAAAAACGATCGAAATCGCGCTGCATGAGGCATTTCTGATGCGCGGCCTCCGCCTCTTCGTCCGCCCGATCGAGCCGGCCGACGCCCCCGATCTCGCCGCTTTTCTCGCCGCCGAGGGGGTGGCGCTCGACCCGCCGGCACGGGGC
>JBAQWH010000557.1:0-2007 GCA_049298815.1 Thermoanaerobaculia bacterium
CGCTCCGGACCTATCAGACGGTGCTCGACGCGCGCAGCGACGACGCAACGGCACTCTCCGCGATGGCCCGGCTGGCATCGTCGGAGGCCGAGCGCGGGCGTCGCTACGAGGAGGCGTTCGAAGCGAACCCGTTCTCGCCGGCGTTGATCCGCGACTATCGAACCTGGCTCGAGCGGGGCGACTCACCGCAAGGAGCAGAGGGAGCGACCGCCGGCGCGCGCATGCGCCGCCTGCTCGCGCTCATCACCCGCGGCGAGAAGCGCTCTGCGCGCGAGCAGCTCGCTGCGCTGATCTCGAGCTACCCCGCGAACGAGAGCCTGCTCGCACTCAGCCGCGAGCTCGAGACACCCGATGCGAGCGCAGGCTCGCTGGTTCCCTCCGGAGCACCGGACGGCGCGGCCCTCCGGCGCCTGGTCGACGCGCTGAGCGCCGAACGGCTTTCCGCCGAGGAGCGGGTCGCCCTCGATGCGGCGACGTTCACGAACGGCGTCACATTCGATCCGTCACTCGCCGGCCCGGCGGGACAAACCGTCTTCGCCTCCGGGACGATCGACGGCGTGCGGTTCAGGTTTGCGCAGGCCACGGCCTTCGCCGGGAACTTCAATCCTGCGACGCCGCTGCGCCTCACCTACCGCATCCTCGGCGCGACGAGAGACGGCGACGCCGACGTCCTCCTTCTCGAACCGGTGCGGCTGGAGGTGGCGCGATGAGACGCCTGCTGATCGCCGTCTCCGTGCTCTTCGCGATCGCGAGCCACGCCTCCGCCGGGACGCCGCCTGCCGCCGCGGTTGCGGTCATCGACGACGCGATCGTCGTCGCCCACGACCGGAAGATCGACGTGTTCGACTTGACCGGAACGCAGCTCCGCTGGTCGACGGACGGCGTGGCACTCGCGTCGACGGCTATCGCCGCGGATGGCCGCGCGGCCGTCATCGACTCGCTGAACAACGACGTGCGGCTGCTCGACCTGCAGAACCGCGTCGCGACGACCATCGTCACGGGGGAGACACCGGTCGCGGCGCTGTTCGACGGGCCACACCTCCTCGTCCTCGAACGCGACGCCGCGCAGCTGACGCGCTACGACGCGAACGGACGGCGGGATCGCTCGGTTGCCCTCGCGGCCGACTCGGCGTTCCTGCGCCGCGCCGGCGGAATGGTCTACGTCTACTCGCGCGGCGAGGGAGTCGTGCAGGAGATCGACCCGCCGCGTTTCGAGGTGACCCGTCGCATCACGCTCGCGCCGGCCGCCTCGGATTTCGAGATCGACGCTCGCAACGGCTACCTCGCGTATCCGCGTGAGGCGAAAGTCCGCACGTTTTCGCGGGAGACTTTCGGGGCGACCGGGGAGATGTCGGTCGGCGCGGTACCGGTCGACATCGACCTCGCGGGAGCGCCGAACGCCTTGTCTGCGCGCAGACTCGCGGTCGCCGACCCGTCGTCGAAACGTCTCTGGGTCGTCGAGGGACGGCAGTCGATGACCGAGGCATTTCTGCGGGGCTTCCTCCGTGGCTTCCTCGGCCTCGGCGGCGCATCGCGCAACTCGAGCTTCCCGACCGGCGTCGATCGGGCGGTCTCCGCCGGCTCGAAGGTGTTCGCCTACGACACCAGTTCTGGAACGCTCTACCGCGTTGCGGGGAAGAAGGCGACCGCGGTCGCCCGCGGAGTCCCGTCCGCCGGGTTCGCCGAGTCCGGCGACGGCCTGGCGGTCTGGTCGGAAGGGCGCCTCCGTCTGGTTCGCTGACGCGGTACGTCGGTTGCAATCTCCATCGTCGAATGAGTGAACGAAGACCCTGTACTCGATGCGGCAGAGCGATCGACGCCTGGGCGAAGTCCTGCCCGTTCTGCAATTGGGACCAGGCCCAGAGCGCCGAGGCGGCAGCTGCGCAGCCGCAGCCGGTCATCGACTACAAGCCGCCCGAAGAGCGAAAGCTCCGGAAGCGGATTCTGATGGGCGTCGGCGGCGCGATCATGCTGGTGGCGTCATTCGGCATCGGCACGGTCATCAAC
>JBAQWH010000558.1:0-2844 GCA_049298815.1 Thermoanaerobaculia bacterium
GACGCATCTGTCTTCCGAGGCCGGCGACCATCAGCGCCGACGTGAGTGCCAGCAGCGTCAGGATGATCGTGAGCGACGCGCTGATCCGCTCCGCGGAACGGATCTTCTGCAGGCGGTCCTCGATGCCCTCCTGCATGGCGATCTCGAGCTCCGCGGCGGCACTGAGCGACTTCTCGTAGGGCGGGTGTTTCTCGAAGAGGCGGGTCAGAAAGACCTCGCTCGGCAGCTGCCGTGACAGAAACTCGGCGTCGACCACACCGCGGTGCCATAGCGCCGTCTGCGCGAACAGCGCGGCCAGGTCACGCCGCTGAAGCTCGCTCTCCAGCTTCGTGAGGAGGGCGTCGAGCCGCTTCCGGTTCTCCTCCTCGCGCTCGACCACCAGGTAGTACTCGACCCGGTAGTTCGCCTGCCCGGTCACCTGGAACGCGATGATCTTGTCGACCTCGATCGCCAGATCCGTCTGGATCTGGTTCGCCGCCCGCCGCGCAGGCTCGGCAAGACCGGTGATCTCCTGCCGCATCCGCGACGTGTGTCGCTGCACGACCAGAGGGAGGACGAGCAGCGAGAGGAGAGACACGATGATGAAGACGACCGGAACGATCGTCGTCCACGTACTCTCCGGCCCGATCCGCCAGATGCTTCTCCGCTCACGCGCCGACATCCGTACAGCCTCACAATCCGGCAGGCTCCGCGCGCCGGCTTCCCGACATCACGGATTCCCGTGCGATCGTCACCCGCTCTGCCTCAGCAAAGCGCTTACCATACGCCCGATGAATGCGGACGACCGTAGATCGTTCCAGCGCCTGAAGCTGCCGAAGCCGATGCAAGCCGTCGTCGACGGGCTTCATGCCCTCATCCTCGACATCGGCATGAGCGGGGTCTTCGTCGAGCATTTCGGGAAGGTCGGAACGGGCGACCGCTTCCGCCTGCTCTTCCGCTGGCACGGCTCCGACCTCGAGTACACGTGCGAGGTCATCCGGAGCCGCGTCATTCGCCCGGCGGTCGGCGTTCAGCCTCCGCTGTCGCAGACCGGGGCCCGCTTCGTCGCGGCCGACGGGACGGCGGACGAGACGCTCAGCGACATGATCGCGACCTTCGTCGGACGCATCCTCGCGGCGCAGAAGGAAAACGCCAACGCCACCGCGGTCGACGGACGGAACGCCGAGATGCTCGCTCAGATGGGCGAGGCCCGGCGCTCCCGATCGAGCGGCTGGATCACCTGCCGCCTGTGGGACGGCGTCTGGCGCTGCTCCTACACGGTCTCCCCGCGCCAGCCGCCCGACGGGTTCACCGTTGGCGGATTCGAGGACGAGGACGAGATCGAGCAGCTCTGCCAGACCTACGCGGCTGCGAACGAGGAAGGACGAGGGCTGATACGGCTGGTGGCCGAGCTCAGCGCCTCCGCGGTCACTCCGCAAACCAGCTGACGTCGAGATCGAGCAGGCTCCCGAGCTCGATGTCGGCCGGCGACAGATCCTGATCCGTCTTCGCCTGAGGATTGCGCACCGCGACGCAGAACATCCCGGCCGCCTTCGCCGCCTGCACCCCGACCGTCGAGTCCTCGAACACCACGCACCCCGCCGGTGTCACGCCGAGCCTCGCTGCGGTGACGAGGTACGCCTCCGGGTCAGGCTTTCCGACGACGACCTCGCTGCCGTCGACGATCAACTCGAAGCAGTCGAGCAAACCGAACCGCTCCAGGATCGCGGCGATCGAGCTCCGCACCGCCGACGACGTCACCGCCATCCGGACCGCTCGCGCATGAAGCGATCGGAGGGCCGGCTCCGCCCCGGGCAGCAACTGCAGATCGGCACTTCTGCACTCCTCGTCGAACAGCGTCAGCCGTCTCGCGAGCAGCGCATCCTCGGAGTCCCTCCAGCCGAAGTGCGCGCGCATCATCCGGACGTCGTCGATGATCCGCCGGCCCGACCCGTGGCGGAACTCCTCCGGCATCTCGAAGTAGTCCGAGCCCATCGCGCGGCAGAGCGCGACGTACGCGGCCGTGTGCTGCGGCTCGAGGTCGATCAGGGTCTCGTCGAAGTCGAAGATTGCGGCCTGAACCGGGCGCGGGAAGAGCGGAGGCGGCATGCTAGTGTGCGGCCGTGGATCCGGAGTTTCAGCGGGCACTGATCACCGTCGTCATCGTCGGAAGTGTCATCGCGCTCATCGGCACCGTCGTTCTCTACTTTGCATTTCAGGCGTTCGGTGGCAAGAAGCCGGGCGGGCAGCGGCACGCCGCACTCATCGCCGCGCTCCTCGCGTTCATCTTCCTCTGCTCGTTCGCCCTCTTCTACGTTTCCTGGGTCCTCGATCGCTGAAGCTCCGCGAGAACCCGCTCCGTGTCGGCACCGAGCAGGGGTGGCGCACTGCCGGCGGAAAGTTGCCCGCCGTCCAGCCGCACCGGATGACGGACGGCATCGTAAGTGCCCGCGACCGGATGTGAAAGCGCAGCGATCAGAGGCTGCGCGTCGGGACTGCGCAGCGCCTCGAGCACGCCCTGCACGGGTGAGCATGGAACGGCCGCGCTGGTGAGCGTCGCGATCCACTCGTCGCGGGTGCGGCGGACGAACAGATCCTCGAGGAGCGGTACGAGCGTCGTCCGGTGCTCGACGCGTCCGCTGTTGGTCGCGAAACGCGGATCGTCGGCGAGATCGGGGCGCGCGAGAACTTCGCTGCAGAGGGCGCGGAAATGGCGATCGGTTCCACACGCGACGACGAAGGAGCCGTCGCTCGCCCGGAACAGCTGGTACGGCACGATCGACGGATGCGCGTTGCCGTGACGCCCCGCCTCCTCGCCGGTCGCGAGCGCCGCCTGCGCGACGTTGACGAGCGACGCGATGGTCG
>JBAQWH010000559.1:0-1654 GCA_049298815.1 Thermoanaerobaculia bacterium
GTGTCGTGGTGGAAACAAGTCGAGCGCGCGTGCACTGCCGCCGCGACGCCGTTCTACACTTTGCCCACATGCGCCGTGCTCTTCTGACGCTCGCCATCCTCGCCGTGTCGTGCAGCCGTGAGACACCGGTCGAGCCGGCCGTTTCGGTCCCCGGCGCGCCGGTGATCGTGATCTCGATCGACACGCTCCGCTCCGACCGCCTGCCCGCCTATGGCTACAAGGGCGTCGAGACGCCGAACCTCGACCGCTTCCGTGCCGACGCCATCCTCTTCGAGCGAGCGTATTCGCACAGCCCGATGACGCTCCCGGCGCACGTCTCGATGCTCACCGGCCTGCTGCCGAACGAACACGGTGTGCGGAACAACATCGGCTACCACTACGACCCGGCAGCGCATCCTCCCTTGACTGCGGCGCTGAAGAAGCGCGGGTATGTGGCCGGCGCCGCGGTGTCGTCCTACGTTCTTCGCGGGGAGAGCGGGCTTGCTGGCGCGTTCGACTTCTACGAGGACTCGATCGCTCCGCATCCCGGCGCGGAGTTCGGCGAGTATCAGCGGACAGGCGACAGGACCTCCGCGCTCGCGCTCCCCTGGATCGAGACGAACCGGGCGAAGCCGTTCTTCTTCCTCTTCCATATCTACGAGCCGCACGTGCCTTACGCGCCCCCCGAGCCATTTCGCAGCCGCTATGCCTCGGCCTATGACGGCGAGATCGCGGCAGCCGATGCAATCGTCGGTGCCTTCCTGAGCCGGCTCAGGGAGGTCGGGATTTACGACCGGGCCCTGATCATCGTCACGTCCGACCACGGGGAAGGGTTGGGTGACCATGGCGAGGCGCAGCACTCGATCCTGCTGTACCGCGAGGCGATTCAGGTCCCGTTGCTGGTGAAGCTGCCGGGCGGCTCACGACGTGGAACCTCCGTGGAACATCCGGTCGGACTCGCCGACATCGCACCGACGGTGCTGGCGGTCGCCGGCGTCACCGGTCCGGTGACCGGAGCGCGTTCGCTCCTCGATCCCGCGGCCGGGCGCGCGATCTACAGCGAGACGCTCTATCCGCGGATTCACTTCGGGTGGAGTGAACTGAAATCGCTCGTCTCGGGACGGCACCACTACATTCAGGCTCCGCGACCCGAGCTCTACGACGTCGTCGCCGATCCAGCCGAGAAGCAGAACCTCGCAGGGATGGAGCGGCGGACCGCGACGGCGCTGCGCGAGACGCTCGCACGCATCCCCGCCGGGACCGATTCGTTCGAGCCGATCCGCAAGGAGGATGCCGCGAAGCTCGGCTCCCTCGGATACCTCGGCCGCACGGCCGGTGCCTCGACACCCAACGAGAATCCGATCGACCACATCGCGCTCATCGAGCGGATGCGCATTGCCTACGTGCTCGCCGAACAGAAGCAGTTCGACGAAGCGGAGCGGGCGCTCGGGTCGCTGCTCGAAGAACGGCCGTCGCTGATCGACGCCCGCCTCCGCCTCGCGGAGCTCCTCGTCGAGAAGGGACGTGACGACCTTGCGATCGCGCAGTACGACGAGCTGATGCAACGCTCGACCATTCCGCTCCCCGACGCGATGCTCGCTGCGGCGGCGCTGCTGCTGCGACAGGGGCAGATCGACGACGCGGAGATCCGGGCGCGTGCGGCGCTGAGCTCGAA
>JBAQWH010000560.1:0-4040 GCA_049298815.1 Thermoanaerobaculia bacterium
TCAGTGGGCCTCACGGGTGCGCGGCCGGTCCCTGATCGCGACTGGCCGCCGCGCTGAGGCGGAGGAGACTTTCGCCCGGATTGCCGCGGTGCCGGAGATGGAGAGCGATGCGGCGTTCGACGCGGGCCACCAATATCACCTGGCGGGGCAGCTCGAGGACGCGGTCCGGTGGTATCGCCGCGGGTATCTCTCGGGTCACGATCGCTCGGCCGGGCGGGTACGGCACGAGATCCTCGAATCGGCGGTGCTGGCCCTCTCCGAGCTGGGGCGGCTGGACCGTGCCGTGGAGATCATCGACGAATACGAGCCCGTCTCGGCGGGTGAGGATCTGCAGCACCTGCGCGACTTCGTCGACTGGCGGAGGGGGAGGCCGCGCCGCGTCGAGCGGACCGTGATCGGCGCGCCGACGGACGTGATCCGCTACTGGACGCTCGAGTACGACCATGCGCTGGGCGAGGCGCCTGCGGTGCTCCTGCCGAGGGTGCTGGCGGAGGAGAAGCGGAACGGCTCGCTCGTGGGGCTGGTGCAGGCGCTGAAAGCGAAGCTGCTGGCCGACCTGGGGCGTCTGGAAGAGGCTGGGGCCGCCATCGAGGCCGCGGAGCGGTGGCACGAGCGGATGCGTGCGACCGACGTCACGGCGCGGGCGCACACGGAGCTCGTGCACGAGCGTCAGCGTCTGATCGAGGCGCGGTTGGGCCGGAGACGCGGGCCGGGTTGAGTCGACGGGCCGGCGACTGAGGCCGCGACGTCACCGAACTCCCGTTCGTGATGCCCAACACCATGTGACACACCACCACGACCTTGTGTCGCGTCTCGTACGTGGAGGCTGTGACCGGAGCGGTGGAACCGGCGGCTGCACAGGAGTCAACTGCACGCAGTGAGTCGTAATCAGTTGCATGTCGTCCCGGACCCGCCCGTCCCGGCGTCGGTGTGTATTTCTGCAACAACCTCGTAGTCCAGTGGAGAAGGAGAACACGAACGTGTTGAGAGGCCTCAGGAGTCTTCATAAGTCACCGGCACTCATCTTCGCAGTCCTGATCGGATTCGCATTGCCGATCCTTGCGCAGACCGCACCGACGGTGGCGATCTCCGTGACAGGCACGCCGGTTCCGGGCGCGACCGTCACGGCGAAAGCAACGGTCACGATCAAGGACGGTTCCACACTGCAGGGCGTCAGCTGGAAGCAGGTCGGTGGTCCGACCGCCGTCCTCGCCAACACCAACACGGACACCATCACCGTCACCCTGCCCGACCGAAAGACCTTCAAGCACCACCTCATCGAGGTGCTCGGAGAGCCGCCGATCGCAGAGACGACCTATCCCGACTACGTTCCGCAGGCGCATTTCTACGCCGGCTTGCAGAACCGCTGGGGCCTCGTCGCCTCCTCACCGCACGCGGTCATCGACGCAGCCAACCTCGTCTTCGAGGTCACGACCGTCACGAGCTCGGGCACCTACAAGAGCAACGTGACCCTCGCGGGCAAGATGCCGTGGATTACCACCCTCGGCGTCAACGCCGTACCGATCAACTCGCCCGTACTGCTCCACGGCAAGACCCAGGCGAGCTACAACTGGACGCTCGTCGTGCCGACCGGCTCCAAGTCGGTGCTCGTCGACGCCACGACCCAGGATCCCGACTTCACGCCCGACGTGAAGGGAACCTACACGGTCACCGTCACCGACCTGACCGCGAACAAGCCGGTCACGCTGACGATTCACGCCGGCATGTACAAGGGCATCGTCGCCGGCAAGGATCCGGTCACGAACAAGCCGGTCGTGTCGAAAGAGTGCACGAGCTGTCACGCTGGAAAGATCGACATGTTCCCGGCCTGGGCCAACACCGGCCACGCCACGATCTTCGCCGACAACGTCAACACGCTGAACAACCACTACGGTGAGGCGTGTCTCTCCTGCCACACCGTCGGCTTCAACAAGGACGCAGCCAACGGCGGCGTCGACGACGCTTCCGACTACGCTGCCTTCGCCGGCGCCGGCCTGATGTATCCGGGCGCGCTCACCAACTGGAGCACGATCGTCGAGAAGTATCCGAAGACGGCGAGCCTGAGCAACATCCAGTGCGACAACTGCCACGGCCCGACCGACACGCCGGCCCACCCGAACTGGGAGGCCAACGCGCGCGTCAGCCTCTCGTCGGACCTCTGCGGCACCTGCCACGGCGAGCCGCTCCGCCACGGCCGCTTCCAGCAGTGGCAGCTCTCGCGTCACGGCAACTACGAGACCGCGATCGGCGAAGGCATGAGCGCCGGCTGCGCGAAGTGCCACAGCGCCAACGGCTTCCTGCAGTGGGCCGGCAACGGCTTCAGCACCGCCGCGATCAAGGTCGACTGGACCGAAGATCAGATCCACCCGGTCACCTGCGTGGTCTGCCATGACCCGCACAACATCGGCACCACCTCGGGCAGCGCCGCGACCAACGCGCCGATGCGCATCGAGGGGACGACCCCGATGCTCGACTCCGGCTTCGTCGTGAAGGACGCCGGCAAGTCGGCGATCTGCATGACCTGCCACAACAGCCGCCGCGGCATCCGCAACGACACCGTTGCCATGACCGACCTGTCGCGCGCCACGCACCTCGGCCCGCAGACCGACATCCTCGTCGGCCAGAACATGTACTTCGTCGAGACCGGCACCAAGGGCTACCACGGCATGATGGCCGACGCCTGCGTCGCCTGCCACATGGAGAAGACGGCTCCTCCGCCGCTGCTTTCGTACAACTCGGGCGGAACGAACCACACCTTCTTCGCGAGCAAGACCATCTGCTCGAAGTGCCACACCAACATCACCGCCGCCTCGGTGCAGCATGAAGTCGAGACGACGATGCACGAGCTGGCGACCCAGATCGAGCTCGCGCTCGTCAACGCGATGAAGGCGCAGATCCGCGCCGGCAACGTCATCACGCTCGCTTCCACGCCGGTCACCACCATCAAGAGCGCCAACGACATTGTCGGCATCGAGTACATCGAGAGCCACGGCCGCCAGGGCGCCAACGTCATCCTCGCCGACGGCAAGAAGGTCTCGGACCTCGCCCTCAACTCCATCAAGGTCCTCCGCCCCACCGGCACCTCGGTCGAGATCTACGCCACGATGGACCCGAACGTCGCGAAGGCCGGCTGGAACTACTGGATGGTCCACAGCGACGGCTCTGAAGGCGTCCACAACCCGACCTTCGTCAAGAAGGCACTCGACGTCTCGCTGTTCGCCGTCAAGCAGTACAACACCTACACCACGACCTACACCAACCCGCTCGTCGTCTCCGCGAAGCTCGGCGGCGGCCTCGGCAACGGTCAGGGCGCGGTCGCCTGCACCACCCCGTACGTCTACTGGACCGAGATGGCCGGCCACATCCCCGGCAACGCCGGCTCCAACTGGCGCACCGATCTCGTCGCCCGTAACCTCGGCACGAAGAACGCCGCGCTCAAGTTCATCCTCCACACCGAGACCGGCAAGGTCGAGGGCACCGGAGCGGTCAACGCCAGCGCATTGAAGGCCTTCGAGAACATCGCAGGCACGATCGGCGCGACCGGCAAGATGGGCTCGCTCGAGCTCTGCTCCGATCAGCCGCTCCTCGTCTCGAGCCGCACGTTCAACCAGACCGACAACGGCACCTACGGCCAGGCGTTCGACGGCCAGGTCGCCGACGTCGGCTATTCGGTCGGCCAGACGGTCAGCCTCATCGGCCTCCGTCAGAAGACCGGTGCGTTCCGCTCGAACATCATCGTGACCAACGCGGGCATGGCAGCAGCCGAAGTCAGCGTCACGCTGTTCGACGGCGCCGGAACCTCGCTCAAGACGTACACGCTGACCGTCCCCGCAGGCCAGTCGGTGAACGACGTCGAGCCGTTCAAGAACCGCGTCGCCGCTGCGGACGTCGACTGGGCTTTCGCCACCGTCACCGTCCTCAAGGGCACCAACGTCTGGGCATCGGGCTCCATGATCGACATGAAGACCAATGACCCGCTGACGGTTCTCGCCAAGCAGTAATCCCAACGCTCCTCAGTCGAGCGGAAGGGCGGCAGCGCG
>JBAQWH010000561.1:0-7175 GCA_049298815.1 Thermoanaerobaculia bacterium
GGGCGATGTCGCCGTAGGTCACCGTACTTCCGAACGGGATTTCCAGCAGCGCGTTCCAGACGGCTCGCTGGAACTCCGTTCCCTTCGGCGCGAGCCGGATCGTGAACTGCGTCCGCTCGCCGCGGAAGTACTCGTCGAGCTGGGTCACTGCCTCGCGGCATTTCGCTTCGTCGCGGACGTCGCCGGGCCGGGCTCCGAAGTGGATCGCCTCGAGCGCTCCGTCGTCGCCAACCACGATCGTCAGCGAACCGAGCCGGCTGTCGTAGATCGCTCCCGCCATCGGCTACCTCACTTCTTCATGTACTTCCAGTTGCGCTGCTTCCCTTCGGCGATCCACTCGACCGCCTGCTCGATGCGTCGCTGGCGCGTCGGCGCGGTCTTCGCCTCGGCGATCCACTCGACGTACTCGCGGCGATGGCTCGGAGGAAATCGCTCGAACGTCTCTCGGGCAGCCGCATTGCGGGCCAGCGCGGCGACCAGTTCCTCCGGAGGGGCGATGTCCGTCTTCGGCTTCGGTGGACGGACCTTCGCCGGCTTCACTCCGTCGTCATTCAGCTGCACCGCTCTCCGGATGAGTCGGACGAGCTCTTTCTTCGAGGGGAGGTCCTTCACCGAGGTGAGCCGTCCCATCTGCCCCATTGCCTCGTCCGACTTTGCACCGTCCTCGAAGAGCAGCGAGCCCTTCCAGAAACCGAACGTGCAGTGCGCCTTGAAGGCGGCCATGCCGCAGACCATCCCCTTGTGATCGAAGTGCGGCATGCTCCACTTCATCGTCTCCTCGATGTCGGGGCAGGCCTCGTGCACGATCTCGCGGATATGGCGGAGGATCGGCTGCGCGAAGGGAGCGGACTTCTCGATGTAGGCGTCGATGCGCGGATCACGAGTTCCCATGCGACCTCCTCAGTTCGCGGCCGGCTTCTGCCCGAGGAGCCTGTGCTTCGCGAGGAAGCCGTCGATCAGCGCATTCACCTCGGCGGGCTTCTCGGTATGAAGAAAGTGGCTCACTCCTTCGAGCATCACGTAGTCGAGCTTCGGGATCAGCTTCCGGGCATAGGCCTCGTACTCGGCGGTCCACACCGGCTGAGGGGCGTTGATGATGATCATCGGGACGTCGATCGGCTCGTCGTTCCAGAGCGACAGGTCGAACATCCCCTCAGCCGCGGAGGCGACCACGTGCTGTGGCGTCGCGAGCATCGTGTCGCGAATGTGCTTCTTGTATTTCGTGTCGGGCGCTTTCAGGAACATGCCGTCGACGATCATCGCCGCGGCCATCGGGTAGC
The DNA here is from genome assembly GCA_049298815.1 of Thermoanaerobaculia bacterium. Lineage (GTDB taxonomy): Bacteria > Acidobacteriota > Thermoanaerobaculia > Gp7-AA8 > Gp7-AA8 > JBAQWH01. Next base: position 1,281 of record JBAQWH010000561.1, read on the forward strand.
TCGGCCCGCGCAGAGAGCTCAGGATCCCTTCGATCATCTTCGGGTCGGTGATCGACGTCTTGACGGCTCCGTCGAGCGAGACGATCCCGAGAGTCCGCTTTGGATACAGCCGGTAGAACTGCCGCGCGGTCGCCATCCCCATGCTGTGCCCGACCAGAACGGTTCTCTTCACCTTCGCATGATCGAGCACCTTCGCGATGCTCTCGGCAAACAGCGCCTGCGTGTACTTCGCCTCCGGCTTGTCGCTCGCGCCGTGGCCCGGCAGGTCGATCGCGATCACACGCATCCGGTCGGCGAAGTGCGGCACCTGCTCGGCGTAATAGCTCATGTCCGCCGTCCAGCCGTGGATCAGCACCAGCGCATCGCTCCCCTTCCCCCAGCTCTTGTAGTGGACTTTCCCGGTCGGTCCCTCGGCCCACTTCGAAGGGGCTGCCAGGACGGGATTGTCGTCGGCGAAGGCGGTCACTGCGGAGAGGAACACGAGCACGAGAAGGGCGGCGATTCGATGCATCATGTTCGAGAGAGTAGAAGACCTGAGCGGCAAGTGGGAAGAGAGATTTGTTCTGGGGGATGAAGCGTCACCAATCGACGCCTCACGATTCCGCTTTCCGGAGGACGAATGATCACCATCAGAAAATCAGAGGATCGGGGAACCGGCCGGCATGGGTGGCTCACGACCCATCACACCTTCTCGTTCGCGAACTACTACGACCCGAAGCAGATGGGCTTCCGCGCGCTGCGGGTGATCAACGACGACACGATCGCCGCGGGCAAGGGCTTCGGTGCGCACCGCCATGAAGACATGGAGATCGTGACCGTCGTGACGAGCGGCGCGCTCGCCCATCGTGACAGCACCGGCGGCGAGGGAGTCCTCCGGCCCGGCGAAGTGCAGCGGATGAGCGCCGGAACCGGCGTCGTGCACAGCGAGTTCAATGCCTCGGACGACGAGGAAGCAGCGTTGTTCCAGATCTGGATCGAGCCGGCCCGTCAGGGCATCGAGCCGGGCTACGAACAGAAGCACTTCCCGCTCGAGGACCGGCGCGGGCGGCTTCGCCTCGTCGCCGCTCCGGGAGGCCAGGACGGCGCACTCGACATCCATCAGGACGCCCGCGTCTACGTGTCGTTGCTCGAGCCCGGGCAGGAGGTCGAGCACGCGCTCGGCGCCGGCCGGGGCGCCTGGGTGCACGTCGCTTCAGGGACCGTCGAAGTGAACGGGCTCATGCTGCGGGCGGGCGATGGCGCAGCCGTGGAAAACGAGCCGTCCCTCTCCCTCCGCGCCATCGGGGAAGGAACCGCCGAGATCCTGCTGTTCGACCTTGCCTGAACACCTGGCCTGGGAGGAATCACCGAATGAAGTTCCGCACTGCCGCTGCGCTGTCGCTCATGCTGATTGCGTCGCTGACCGCCTGCAACAAGAGCGAAGTCGACCAGAACCGCCCGGCCTATGTCGCCGAGGGGAGCGCGCCTCCCCCGCCGAATCCCGGTGTCGGAACGATCTCGACCGAAGTGATCAAGGACCAGAGCACGATCGAGTTCGTCGGCGCGAAGGTGACCCGCGACCACAAGGGTGATTTTCGCGAGTTCGAGGGGGCGATCCGCTACGACGGCGCACGGCCCACCGAGATCAACTTCGACATCGACGTGGCCTCGGTGACGACCGACGACCTCAAGCTCACCGATCACCTCAAGAGCGAAGACTTCTTCGACATCGTCCGCTACCCGCGGGCGACGTTCGTCTCCACCTCGCTGACCGAACTTCCGGCCGGGCAGGAGGGAGGCGCCACGCACATGCTCCGCGGCAACCTGACGATGCACGGCGTCACGAAGGAGGTCGCGTTCCCGGTCAAAACGGAACGGACGGCCGAGGGAGTCCGGGCCACCGCCCAGTTCACGATCAACCGCCAAGACTGGGAGATCTCGTACAAGGGGATGGCGGACGATCTGATCAAGGACGACGTGCTGATCAAGCTCGACCTCAGGTTCCCCCCGCCGCCGGAGACGAAGGCCGCGGCGAAGTAAGGGGGGTTCCTCGGGTTCCTCGGGTTCCTCGGGTTCCTCGGGGAGGTCCCGCTCGCACAAATTTGCGTGTCATCCTGAGCCGGCGGAGCGACGAAGGAGCGAAGCGCGGCGAAGGAGCGAAGCGCGGCGAAGGATCCGGTGCCATTGGGGGGGCGGGCTGACGGGGGACCGGCACGGCGTTTGGGTTCGCCTCCCCGACCCGGCTGAGAACCTCGGGATCCTTCGCCGTCCTCAGCCCCTCCGGGGCATCGGCGGCTCAGGATGACACTCTGAATCGAGGAGGTTCGAGTTGCGGCTCCGCCGCGCGCGCTGAGGTGCGCCGGAACCGGGTCCGTTCCGCATAAACTTTGCCGACGTGTCCGAGACTCGCTTGACGCCTGAACTCTTCGAGCGGCAGACGCTGCATGCGATCGCGGCGGCGTCGCCGTTCGCGGCGATCGTTCACGACAAAGAGGGGCGGATCGTCGCGTCGAACGCGGAGTGGGTCCGCCTCAGCGGATTCTCGAGCGACCGCACCCCGACGATCGCCGACTGGTGCAGCCTCGTGAAGATCTCGCGCCTGGGGCCACGCGGCCGTGCGCACACTGGCGAAGCCGAGACCCTGCTCGACGGCTACAACGTCATCCGGACCGCTGCCGGCGAGCCGCGGATCTGCGAGGTGTTCACGCGGCAGCTCGCAATCGATTCCGGGTCCCTCTTCGTCAGGACGATCGTCGACGTCACCCACCGGGTCAACGCCGACATCGAGCGGACGAGGCTCGCCAGCCTGCTCGAGCACAGCACCGACATGATCGCCCTCGCCGACTTCGAGGGACGCCTCACCTACATGAACAGCGGGGGCCGGCAGATGCTCGGCATGCCGCTCGACGGCAGTCTCGAGGGGATGCGCCTCACCGATTACGTTCCGCCGGAGTGGCTCTCCAGATTCCAGAGCGAGATCCTCGCAACGATCCGCGAAAAGGGCCACTGGGACGGCGAGATGCAGCTCCAGCACGTCGTCAGCGGCGAACGGATCGACGTCGCCCGCTCCGCCTACCTCGTGCGGGATTCGGCAGGGCAGCCGGTCGGCTACGGCACGGTCGCGAGGAACATCACCGCGCGGAAACAGACCGAGGAAGCGCTCAGGCGCAACGCCGAGCTGATCACTACGCTCACCGAGAACTCCACGCTCGGCCTCGCCATGATGGACGAGCGCGGCTACTGCACTTACGCGAACCCCGCCTTGCTGGCGATGACCGGCCTGACCTCGGAAGAGATCGGCTCGGCGACCCTTCACAGCCTCGTGCACCATCACTACGCCGACGGCCGCCCCTACCCGATCGACGAGTGCCCCATCGACCGCGCCCTGCCGGAGAACTTCGACGTGCGGGCCCACGAGGATGTCTTCTTCCGCAAGGACGGAACGATGTTCCCCGTTCAGGTCGCAGCGAGCCCGATCTTCAAGGACGGGCGCCCCGTCTCCACCGTCATCGAGATCCGCGACATGACCGCCCCGAAGGCGGCGGAGGCGGCGCTCCGCGAAAGCGAGGAACGCTTCCGGGCGCTCGCCGACAACATCTCGCAGCTCGCATGGATGGCCGACGCCTCCGGCTGGATCTTCTGGTACAACCAGCGCTGGTTCGACTTCACCGGCACCACGCTCAAGGAGATGGAGGGCTGGGGCTGGCGCAAGGTCCACCACCCGGATCACGTCGCCAGCGTGGTCCAGGCGGTGGAGCGCGGCTGGGCCGAGGGACGCGGATGGGAAGCGACGTTTCCGCTCCGCAGGCATGACGGCGTGTATCGCTGGTTCCTGACTCGCGCCACCCCGCAGCTCGATGCGAGCGGCCGCGTCGTCCGCTGGCTCGGGACCAACACCGACATCACCGACCTGCGCGACACGCAGGAGACGCTGCGCCACACGGCGGAGGCCCTTCGCGACGCCGACCGGCTGAAGGACGAGTTCCTCGCCACCCTCTCGCACGAGCTCAGGACCCCGCTGACGGCAATCCTTGGCTGGACGCAGATGCTGAAGTTGGGGCTCGTCACCCCTGCCGAGTCCCAGATCGCGCTCGACACCATCAATCGCAGCGCGAAGGCGCAGGCCGATCTCATCGAGGACGTGCTCGACATCTCCCGCATCACGACCGGGAAGATGCGTCTCGAGCGGCGCCTGCAGGATCCGGCGTCAGTGACGGAGGCGGCGCTCGCGACGATTGCCCCAGCGGCCGAAGCGAAGGGCATCGCGATCCACGCGACACTCGATCACGAGATCGGACCGATCTTCGTCGATCCGAACCGTCTGCAGCAGATCCTCTGGAACCTGCTGTCGAACGCGATCAAGTTCTCGCCGCGCGGGGCCACGGTCGAGTTGACGCTGCGTCGTGCGAGCGAGAACGCGGAGTTCGAGGTCCGCGACGAGGGACCGGGGATCAGCGCCGAGTTCCTGCCGCACATCTTCGAGCGCTTCCGCCAGGCGGACAGCTCGACCCGCCGGACCTACTCGGGCCTCGGGCTCGGGCTCGCGCTCGTCAAGGAGCTCGCAAATCTGCACGGCGGCAGCGTGTCGGTCCGGAGCACCCTCGGCAAGGGCTCGACGTTCACTCTGTCGCTGCCGATGGGCCACGCGCCCCTCAGCAGCAACACGTCGCACAACGTCGCCGCCGTCGCTGGGTCGGCACCGCTCGAGGGTATTCACGTGCTCGTCGTCGACGACAATCCCGACTCGCGGCTGCTGATCAGCACCATGATCCGCAAGCTCGGAGCGATCGCAACCGAGGCGGGCTCGGTCGAACATGCCTTGTCGCTCATGGAGCGGGCGCGGCCTCACGTCGTCCTCACCGACATTGCGATGCCTGAGCGCGACGGCTTCGATCTGCTGAAGGAGGTGCGAGCACGAAGCACCTACACCCGGATCCCGGTCCTTGCCGTCACGGCGCAGCTCGACCGCGAGGGAGAGGCGTCGGCGCTCGCGGCCGGCTTCAGCGGGTACCTCCGGAAACCGATCGACCCGCAGGACCTGGCGGAACGGATCAGTGCCCTGATTGGCGCGCGGTAGGGCCGGGCGACTCGCAACGGCACCGCAGCCACGCTGCGCAGGGAATCCGGCGCTTCCGCGTACCATAACGGCGGTGCACATCCCGGACGGTTATCTCAGCATTTCGACGTGCGCTGCGCTCTACGCAGGCGCTGCGCCGTTCTGGATGATCGCCATGCGCCGCGTCAGACGTCTCCTCCTGACGCGCTTCGTCCCGATGCTCGCGCTGTTCGCCGCGTTCTCGTTCGTGATCTCCATGTTCAACCTGCCGCTTCCCGGCGGCACGACCGGGCACGCGACCGGCGTCGCGATCGCCGCGATCGTCCTCGGGCCCTGGGGTGCGGTGCTCGCGATCTCGGTGGCGCTCGTCATCCAGGCCCTTCTCTTCGGCGACGGAGGGATCACCGCGATCGGTGCGAACTGCCTGAACATCGCGGTCGTCGGATCGTTCGTCGCGGCGGGTACCTATCGCCTGATTGCGGCCGGCGCACCGCTCGAGTCGCGACGCCGCGTGATTGCAGCCGGCGCCGCCGGATACCTCGCACTCAACGCGTCAGCACTCGTCACCGCCATCGAGCTCGGCATTCAGCCGATCCTTTTCCGTGATGGGTCCGGCGCCCCGCTTCATGCGCCGTACCCGCTCGAGGTCGCGGTGCCGGCGATGATGCTGGGGCACCTGACGATCGCAGGTCTCGCCGAGCTCGTGGTGACCGCGGGGATCGTGTCGTGGCTCCAGCGTCATGAGCCGTCCCTTCTCCGCCTCGAGGGGGTGACGGCGGATTCCGGCCGGCCGCGATCGCTGCGCCCGATGTGGGCCGGCCTCTGCGCGCTGATGCTGCTCACGCCGCTCGGCCTCGTCG
>JBAQWH010000562.1:0-2158 GCA_049298815.1 Thermoanaerobaculia bacterium
GGCGGCGGCCGTGTCGTCGTGCCCGCCGGCGAGTTCCTGACCGGGCCGATCCACCTGAAGAGCCGCATCGAGCTGCATGTCGCCAGCGGCGCCACGCTGCGGTTCAGTCAGGACCCGGCGCTGTACCCGCTCGTCCTCTCCCGCTGGGAAGGCGTCGAGCTGATGAACTACTCGCCGCTCATCTACGCCTTCGAGTGCACCGATGTCGCGATCACCGGTGAAGGGACGCTCGACGGCCAGGCCGACGACGAGCACTGGTGGCCCTGGAAGGGGGTCACGACCGGCAAGCGGGCCGACGTGACGAAGAACAACGAGGGCCCCGCGCCGCAGCTGGCAGACAGGAATGCCCTGTTTCAGCAGGCGGAGGACGGCGTCCCGGTCGCGCAGAGGGTCTACGGTACAGGGCACTTCCTGAGGCCGTCCTTCGTCGAGCCTTACCGATGCAGCAACGTCCTCATCGAGGGGGTGACGCTGAAGAATGCGCCCTTCTGGGTCACGCATCCGACGCTCTGCACGAACGTGACGGTGCGCGGCATCAAGGTCGACTCGCACGGGCCGAACAACGATGGCTGCGATCCCGAGTCGTGCCGCGACGTGCTCATCGAGAACTGCACGTTCGACACGGGCGACGACTGCATCGCGCTCAAGTCGGGGCGCAACGCCGACGGACGACGGCTCCACACGCCGGTCGAGAACGTCGTCATCCGCAACTGCGAGATGAAAGACGGTCACGGCGGGATCACCATCGGCAGCGAGATCACAGGCGGCGCGAAGAACGTCTTCGCAGAGAAGTGCCGCCTCGACAGCCCGGATCTGGAGCGCGCGCTCCGCATGAAGACGAACACGCTGCGCGGAGGGGTCATCGAGAACGTCTTCGTCCGCGACATCGAGATCGGCACCGTGAATCTGGCGCCGATCGAGATTGACCTCCGCTACGAGCCGAAGGACAGCGGGCCGAACATCCCCGAAGTGCGTAACATCCTCGTCGAGAGGATGACATCGAAGAAGAGCCGCCACGGCCTCTACATCATCGGTCTCGAGCAGGCGCCGATCCGCAACGTCGTCGTCCGCGATTCGACCTTCCGCGGCGTCGCCCAGGGGCACGTCATCGAAGGCGCGGTGGATCTGAGACTCGAGGGCCTCATCACCGAGGCGGCACCGAAGGAGAAGAAGAAATGACGAGGCCAGACGAAGTGGCGCTGCCGGCGATCGACGCGAGGACGTGCGTCGTCCGGAACACCGCCTCGAAGCCGGGACGGCACCTCTCCATCACTCCGGGGGCGACCGCGGCGAGACATCTCCACTTCGGACGCATCGTGCTCGACCGCGAGCCGGTCACCTTCTCGACCGAGGATCGCGAGACGGGGCTGATCTGCCTCAAGGGGAGTGCGCGCGTCGAGCTTCCGGAGACGTCGTTCGACGTGGTGCCGTACGACGCGCTCTACGTTCCACGCGACACGGAGGTGAAGATCACGCCGGGTCCGGAAGGCTGCGACTTCGCCGAGCTCTCGGCGGCCGTCGAACGGAAGTACCCGCTGCAGTTCGTCCGCTTCGCCGACGTGCAGCAGAATCCGGCGCTCCACTTCGAGACCGGCGCACCTTCCGCGCAGAGGACGCTCAACATCCTTCTCGGCAAGAACGTCGAAGCCGGACGCATCATGGCCGGCGTGACGTTCAGCAGACCGGGCAACTGGACCTCGTGGCCGCCGCACGAGCACTCGGTCCTCTCGGAAGAGGCGTACCTCTACATCGACATGCCCGAACCGGGGTGGGGACTGCAGCTCGTCTACACCGATCCGCGCAACCCCGAGCTCGTTGCAGTGGTGAGGCAGGACGACGTGGTGATCATGCCGCAGGGGTATCACCCGAACGTCTCGGCGCCCGGCGGCACGATCAACTTCCTCTGGATGATGGCGGCGGAACGCGAGGGTATCGACCGGCAGTTCGGCGTCGTGAACGTGCATCCCGAGTACGCGCAGGGCGGCTCGGGACTCGAGGCTTCGAGGAAATAGATGGCGCTCACGGTTCGCGAGGCCGCCTCGACCCGCTTCGATCTCGTCGCGCTCGGCGAGGTGATGCTGCGGCTCGATCCGGGCGACGGCCGCGTCGCGACGACCCGGACGTTTCAGGCGTGGGAAGGTGGCGGCGAGTACAACGT
>JBAQWH010000563.1:0-1850 GCA_049298815.1 Thermoanaerobaculia bacterium
GTGGTCAGTGGTCAGTGGTCAGTGGTCAGTGGTCAGTGGTCAGTGGTCAGTGGTCAGTGGTCAGTGGAGCGGCTCTCCTTCGCGTGTCATCCTGAGCCGCCGATGCCCCGGAGGGGCTGAGGACGGCGAAGGACCCCGAGGTTCTGTGCGGGGTGGTCGGGTGGGAGCCGTTGGCGCGCAATCGGTCCCGGGGCTCGCGCCCCGGGCTACGTTCTTTCGCCGCTCCGCGGCTTCGGCCGGCTCAGGACGAAGTCCCTGATCCGCGGGCTTCTTCGTTCCGAACCTCAGAGCCCTTTGGTCGGGTCGTTCTTATTCGAGGTCATGTGGTCCTTGGCGCGGCCGTACTTCTCCTGAACCGTTCCCTTCGCGCGCTCGATCTTCCCCTCGGCCTCCGTGCTGCGATCGCCGGTGAGCGCACCGAAGCCCTCCTTCACGGCACCCTTCAGCTTGGTGATCATTCCTCGTGCCTCATGCTCTTTTCCGCTTGCCATCGTGAATCTCCTTTCGTGCTGCTATCCCATTTTCTTTCAATAACTTTGCCATCACGAGGTCTTCGAGCGCGAGCTTCCTGTGGATCGTCCCTTGCACTGAAAGCAGCTGCGCACGCGGCATTTCGGCCGCGGCGATGCTGTGCTGCTCGCCGGCGATCCGCGCGAGAGGAGCCCGAATGCCCGTGGAGCTGAAGCCTCCGATGCTGAGCGCGAAGGCGGATGCCGCCTCCGACATCCACATCGTCTTTCCGGCGAACCCAGCCCGCGAGCAGCTGAGCGACCTCGCCGCGGAGCTTCGCAGGCGCCGGGAGTCGATGCTCGACGCGTGGCGCGCGTACGGCGATGCAGTCCCGGGTCCGAACATCGCCTCTTCCCTTTCGCGGGTCCAGTTCAACGACCACATCCCCGAGGTGCTCGACGCGCTCTCCCATAGCCTCGAAGCGTGGCCGAACGAGAGCAATCCCATCATCGAGGAGATCGAGGTCGACGAGGTATCGGAGCACGGACTCCAGCGCTGGCAGCAAGGCTACTCGCTCAGCGAGGTGCTTCGGGAATGGGGCTATCTGCAGATGTGTGTCGCAGCCGAGCTCGAACGCTACGCGGTCGAACATCCGGCGCTGGAGGCCACCGTGATGCCGACCGCGAGGCGCGTGTGGGCGCAGCTTTGCGCGGATGGCGTGACCGGCAGCGCGACGCAATACGGTCGTCTTCAGCAGACTCAGTCAGCCGGTCACGTCAATGCGCTCGAGCGGGCGCTGACCGCCCTCCACGACATCGAGACCTCCCGTGCCGAGGCGTGGCGGTCTGCGGCCCACGACCTCCGCGGGAGCGTCACCGTCGTCAAGGGCGCCGCGAACCTCAACGCGAGCGGCGCGGAGCTGCCGGAAGACGTACGCGCGGAAGTCGCGGAGATGCTCAGCAAGGGTGTGACGTCGTTGAGCGAGCTGCTGAACGACCTCCTCAGCCTCGCGCGCCTTGAAGCCGGCCAGGAGCAGCGGACGGTGGCCCCCTTCGACGCCGCAGTCCTCCTCCGGGACTTCTGCGCCGCCTCGCAGGCGACAGCGACGGATCGCGGACTGTTCCTGAAGATGGACGGCCCCAGCACGCTCCCTGTCGAAGGTGACAAGCCGAAGGTCCTGCGGATCGTCCAGAACCTGCTCCTCAACGCCGTGAAGTACACGGAACGCGGAGGGATCTCGGTCAGCTGGGGCGTCGACACCACGCGCGACACCGACCGGTGGACCTTCTCCGTTCAGGACACGGGGCCCGGCATCGACGACGCCCGCGCAGGGACGATCGCGCAGGAGCTGCAGGAGGCGACCCAGGCGTCCGACGACGTGCGGGATGCAAGCCCCGACC
>JBAQWH010000564.1:0-3902 GCA_049298815.1 Thermoanaerobaculia bacterium
GCGGACGCGCTCGCAAAGGCACTCCTCGGCGTGCGCGCCGACGCGGCGGCGAACCGGGACTGACCGGTTCTGGCGGTCGTTCTTCCTGGTGATGCCCGAATGGGACCAATAGGACCTATGGGACCCACCACCCCGAGAGTCCACCCAGGGCGGGAGGGTCCTATTGGTCCCATCGGTCCCATCGGTCCTATTCTCCTATTTCGGTCTGCTACACTGCGCCGTTCATTTCGCACCCGTGAGTCACTCTTGAATTCCACCTCTCAGCACGTCCTCAGCGGCCTTCGGCCTACCGGCCGCGTCCACCTCGGCAACTACTTCGGCGCGGTCCGGAACTGGGTCGAGCTCCAGGACCGTTTTCCCTGTTACTTCTTCGTCGCCGACTGGCACGCCCTGACTTCCGACTACGCCGATCCGTCGAACATCCGGCAGGCGACGTTCGACGCGGTCGCAGACTGGCTTTCCGCCGGCCTCGACCCCGGGAAGTGCACGATCTTTCTCCAGTCGGCCGTGAAGGAGCATGCGGAGCTCCACCTTCTGCTTTCGATGGTCACTCCGCTGCCGTGGCTCGAGCGCGTCCCGACCTTCAAGGACCAGCAGCAGCAGCTCCAGGACAAGGACCTGAATACCTACGGGTTCCTCGGATACCCGCTGCTGCAGACGGCCGACATCATCGTTTACAGGGCGCACCACGTGCCGGTCGGTGAGGACCAGGCGTCGCACCTGGAGCTCTCGCGGGAGATCGTCCGCCGGTTCAACAACTTCTACGGCCCGGTTTTCCCCGAGCCGCAGCCGCTGTTCACGGCGACGCCGAAAGTGCCCGGGCTCGACGGCCGGAAGATGTCGAAGTCGTACGGCAACACGATCGCTCTCACGGCTCCGGCCGACGAGATCCGGAAGCTCGTGTCGACGATGTTCACCGACCCGAACCGCGTGCGCCGCACCGATCCGGGCAACCCGGACATCTGCAACCTGTTTCACTTCCACAAGCTCTTTTCGGATGACGAGACCGTCGCGCGGGTCGATCACGAGTGCCGGACGGCACAGATCGGCTGCGTGCAGGACAAGAAGCTTCTCGCCGAGATCATGATCGAGAAGCTCGGTCCGATCCGCGCACGGAGGGAGGAGATCGATCGCGATCCGTCGATCGTGTGGGACGTCCTCCGCGAAGGGAACCGCCGTGCGAGCGAACGCGCGGCGGAGACGATGGCGATCGTGCGCGACGCGATGAAGATCGACCACCCCGAGCTTCGATGACGATGGCCGACGATCAAGAGGAACCGGTCACGCCGGAGATGGCGTCCGACGGTACGGCGGCGGTGCCGGGTCTGCCCCAGGCGGAGCCGGTCGACGAGACCTCGTACAAAGTCACGGTCCCTGCATTCCATGGTCCGCTCGATCTGCTCCTGCATCTCATCCGCAAGCACGAGGTCGACATCTACGACATCCCGATCGTGCTGATCACCGATCAGTACAACGCGTACCTCGACGCGATGACGGAGCTCGACCTCGACGTCGCTGCCGACTTCATCTACATGGCGGCGCTCCTGATCAACATCAAGTCGCGCATGCTGCTGCCGCGCGACGAGACTGACGAAGAGGCGGGAGACGATCCGCGCAGGGAGCTCGTCGACAAGCTGCTCGAGTATCAGCGCTTCAAGGCGGTCGCCGAGACCTTCGCGGAGCTCGACGTTCTGCGGATGGGCGTCTGGGCCCGTCCTCCGGTCCCGATCCCCGGCGACGACGAGCCGGCCGAGATCGACATGAGCGAGGTATCGCTCTTCGACCTCATCGATGCCTTCCGGACGGCCCTCGTCCGTTACAAGCAGAACCATCCGCAGGCGATCGAGCTGCACCGGACCGTGCACAAGATCTCGGACAAGATGGCCGAGCTCTACCTCAAGCTGCGGGAGAAGTCGCCGATCCGCCTCCAGTGGTTCCTCGAGGGGCGCGACCGGAACGAGCTGATCGCCGTCTTTCTCGGAATGCTGGAGCTCGTGCGTCTCGGCGGGGTGTCGCTGAAGCAGAGCGGCAACTTCAGCGAGGTGTTGATCTCGCGGACCGACGCCGAGATCGACGAGAGCAGATTCTCGCTGTTCGATAATGCCTAGATGGACCGAGGATCGACCGGGCCGCCTGGATTCTTCAGGCTTGCCACCCGCTCCTCCACACTGGTGTGAATGATGCCGATGGAAATGAATGAACTGCGCGCGGCGCTCGAGGCGATCCTCTTCATCAGCAGCGACCCGGTGAAGATCGACGATCTCGCCGAGTCGTTCCCCGAGGAGGGGAAGGAAGCGATCGCATCCCAACTCGAGGAGATCCGGCGGAGGCTCGACGAGCACCTCGGCGGCTTCGCGCTCGAGCAGACGGCCGGCGGATGGCGTCTGGCTTCGCGCCCCGAGCACGACTCGGTGCTCAAGAAGTTCTTCGGAAAAAAAGGGGAGAACCGCCTCTCGATCGCGGCCCTCGAGACGCTCGCGATCATTGCGTACCGCCAGCCGATCACCGCGCCGGAAGTCTCCGACATCCGCGGCGTCAACGCGACGGGCGTCATCCGCACGCTGCTCGAGCGGCGCATGATCCGCGTGTCGGGTCGCAAGAACGTCGTTGGAAGCCCGTTCCTCTATCGCACGTCTAAGGAGTTCCTCGTGCACTTCGGACTCGACGACATCCGCGACCTCCCGCGACTCGAGGAGTTCGGAGACCTGATCGGCGAGACGATCAACGACGATCTCGTCGCTGCGATCAGCGCCGCCCCGGAAGCAGATCCCTCGCAGGAGATCGAATCGGCGGCCGACGAACGGAGCGCAGCTGGTCCCGAAGGTGAGTCGGACGACGGCGTCGGCGCGACCGACGAAGAGGCGCGTGTGAACGAGGATGAGCGTGGTGCGGACGTTGCGTCGCCGGGCGAGCAGACGCGTGAACGCGAGGACGTGTCGAACGACGACACCGCGTCGAATGAAACTCAGTTAGAATCGCCGGGCAGCGAGCCGAGATCAGATTAAATGGAATTGGAGCGACTCCAGAAGATCATCGCGCATGCAGGCTTCGCGTCGCGCAGAGAAGCCGAGACGATGATCAGGGAAGGGCGGGTGACCGTGAACGGCCGCGTCGTGACCGAGCTCGGTACGCGCGCCGATGCGAGCCGCGACCACATCAAGGTCAACGGCAAGCTCATCACCCATCCCGAACCGCACCGCTACATCATCCTGTACAAGCCGAAGGAAGTGATGACGACGGTGGAGGACCCGCAGGGCCGGCGCACCGTCATCGACCTCGTGCGCGGCGTTCGCGAGCGCATCTATCCGGTCGGCCGCCTCGACTACCACTCCGAGGGCCTGGTGCTCCTGACCAACGATGGGGACCTCGCGTTCAAGATCGCGCATCCGAAGAACGGTTCGGTCAAGACGTACCACGTCAAGGTGCGCGGCGTGCCGGTGGAGCGGCTCATCGACAAGCTGCAGCGCGGCATCACCATCGACGGCAAGCGGACGCTCCCTTGTGAGATCGCACGCCTCAAGACGACGGGTCGCGGCGAGGACGAAGGAAACAGCTGGTTCGAGGTGAAGCTGCGCGAAGGACGGACGCAGCAGATCCGCAAGATGTTCCAGGCAGTCGGCCACCCGGTGTCGAAGCTCAAGCGCGTCGCGATCGGCCCGATTGCCGATCCGCAGCTGAGCGCGGGCGACTGGCGAGAGCTCACCCCTCGTGAAGTCAAGATGCTCGCCACGATGCAGGAGATGCCGAAGCCGCGCGTCCGCCGCACCCCCGTGCGGAAGAAGCCGGCTGCGACGACGGTGAAGAAATCCGTCTCCCCCTCGAAGAAGAAAGCTCCCGCCAAGAAGAAGTCTGCCACCGCGAAGAGCACGAGCCGTCCGGCCGCAGCAGCGAAAGGCGGCAGC
>JBAQWH010000565.1:0-3473 GCA_049298815.1 Thermoanaerobaculia bacterium
GCCAGTGGTCAGTGGTCAGTGGTCAGGACGAATCGAGCCGGCCTCCCACGGAAGACCATGAGACCCCGAGGGACCGAGGAACTCAGGGACCGAGGGACCGGGCGGGTGGGCGGACAAATAGACGGGCGCGCGTCGCAGCTCTCTCGTTCTGCAGCGCGCGCCCCGGTCCCCCACGGACTCCGTCAATGAACGACCCGGAAGGTCCCCGGAGGTAAGGGCTCCCCCGAGCGTTCACTGATCCCTCTTGAATTGGATTGCGAGACTGTACGCGCCGAGACGTTGTCGCGAATCCCCCGTTTGGGTGAGGTGTGTGATGTTGGTCACCGCAGGAAGAAGGGGGATGTGGGCGGCCGCGCCATTCCTGGTTCCGGCCGCCCACATCGTTCACTCCAACACCGTCACCCGCACCTCTTCGCCGTTCGCTCTGATCTCGGGGACGTACATCGCCGATCCGAGGAGCGGGAGGGCGTGGAACGTTCCCGGGGTCTCCGCGCGAAGCGTGTAACGGAACTCCCAGATGCCCTGATCGAGGCGGTCCGCGAAGATCGCAACCTTGCGGTCGCGAAGCTCCTGATGGAGCACGGCACCTCCAGTCGGCCGGCCGCGGACGACGCCGCGCTGGTCGACACGCGGCTCCACGACTGGCGCCGCGCCGGAGATCTTCGTTGCGAAGAGCGATTCCCCGCTCTGAAGTGCCACTGCCTCGAAGCCGGCCGGCTTGAGGTCCTCGAAGATCAGGTACTCGAGGTCGTTCTTGGTCTCGACCTGCACGAGGACCTCGATCCTCTCGCCGCTCGCGATCGACGCTCCGTCACCGAGTGGGACGCGGTCGTAGACGTAGCCGGCGAGCAGGGTCGGCCGCCCCGCGAGCCGGAAGTACTGACGCTTGACGAAGAGCTGGGTGCCGGCAGCGGTCACCGGCTCTTCGAGACTGAAGAACCTCGCCTCCGCGCCGAAATAGAGATTGGCGGTACCGGAGCTGCGGACGATTCGCACCTCGTTGCGGCCGTCGCGCACGAGAGCCGGATCGACGCGATACCGGCTCGGCGCGCGGAGCACCGTCGCCGGAGTCACGCTCTGCTTCGCGATCGCGGTGCCGTTGACCTGGATCTCGTACGAACCTTCCGAGGCGAGCTCGCCGCTCGCGCGCACGTAGTCGTTGAGTGCGAGCACCGCGATGGCGGTCTCCTTGGTACTGCTCCACTGTGCGCCGCGCCGGTTCTTGACGAGCCAGTTCATCGCCGGCTCGACGAGCGGGTGTTTCGGGTCGACGGCAACGAGGGCTCGCAGCGCGAAGGCGGTCGACTCGACCGGGCCGTCCCACCAGCGCCACCAGACGCCGCGCTCGCCCCAGCGGGCGGTCGCAAGCGTTTCCGCGCCGGCGTCCGAGCCGCCTCGGCTGACGATCGACTTGTCGGGTGTGCGATCGAGTTGGACGCCGTTCTCGAGATTGCGGATCACGACCTTTGCGCGGTCGCCGGAGCCGTACGCCTGGAGCGCGAGCGCGAAGAGCGCGCGCGAGTAGGGACGCAGCCGGTCGCGGTTCGTCCAGAGGTTCTCGATCGCCTTCGCCTCGAACTCCTGCGGTGCGGCGCCTTTTCGCGCCGCCCCGAGGGCGTGGAGCATCCAGGCCTGCTCGTCGAGCGCGGACTCCCGCTCCACGAGCGCCTTCTGCAGGAACACGACGCCGCGGTCGAGCATCGCGCCGCGAGCCTGACCCGCGTCGCGTGAGAGAGCGAGTCCCCAGACCACGTACGCGGTCATGTACGGATCGCTGTCGCCGTCCTTCCACCATCCCCAGCCTCCGTCGGAATGCTGGAAGTCGTAGAGACGGTCGAGGCTCGTCCGGATCACGGCGTCGAGCTTCTCGATGCCGCCGGTACGGTTCGGATGCGTCGCGGTGGCCGAGCGCTCCTCGATGCCGCCGAAGATGCGCCACGCGGCGTCTTCGCGGCTCAGCCCGAGGTCGCCGAGAGTCTTGAGCGTGATGACGGCCGGGAGGAAGCGGCTCATCGTCTGCTCGGTGCAGCCGTAGGGGAACTCGACGAGATAGGGGAGCGCGTCGAGCATCGTGACCGCGAGACTCGGGGTCACCTGGACCACGAGGTCGGTGGTCTCGAGCCTGCGTTCCTTCGGGATCTCCAGGAAGGCGGACGTGTCGCTTCCGCGCGTCCTTCCGGAGACGGCGACGAGCTTGTCGATGCCGTGCTCGAAGACCGGCATCGTCCGCTCCATCGCGTCGGAGTCGGTGGCGGCACGGCCGGTGACGCGCAACCGTGCGGCACCGGCGCTGCGGGCGCGCACTTTCCAGTCGACGCGGGCGTCGGCATTCGGTGCGACGTCGACCGTCTCGTTCCCTTTCGACACGACCTCGAGTCCCGCGAGGTCGAGCGAGACCGTCGCCTTCATCGGCTCGTTCGTGCCGTTGTTCACGACGGCGGAGATCGTCGCCTCGTCACCTGCGACGAGGAAGCGCGGACCCTGCAGCCGGACCATGAGCGCCTTGCGCGTGCGCGTCGCCGCAGTGCCGCGTCCAACCTGGTTCTGCGCGGTCACCGCCGTCGCGGTCGCGTTCCACGTCGTGAGCGACTCGGGGTAGCTCACGTCGACCGTCGCGGTGCCGCTCGGCCCGGTCATCACGTCGGGGATCCAGAGCGCCGTCGAGCGGAAGTCGCTCCGGACGGTCACCGGCTGGATCCACGAAGCATCAAAGTCCTGGGAGGATTGCAGGGCGGGGGCCGGGGGAGGCATGAGCGCGGGCGCTTCGGCCGTCACGGTGATCGCCTCCGCCATCGCGTCGCTGACTCTCCCTCCGACCACGCCTTTCGCCATCGCGGCACGGCCCGCAACGCTCTTCTCTTCCCGCTGCCCCTCGTCTTCCTCGGACTTTTCGCGGGGAAGAAGTCGCAGGTACTGACGGGTCGCGAAGCTGCTGGTCGTGGTCACCCGGTGCGGGCGCTTGCTTCCGTAGAAGAACTTGCGCGGATCGTCCGAGAGCGATTTCTGAATCGCCTCGACCGACGCGTCGGCGACGGCGAGCGCCACCTCGGCAGCGACCGGCTTGCCGTCGGCGTCGCGGGTCGTCACGGTCATCCGTCCCTTGCCGCCGGGGAGTGCCTCCTTCGCATCGGCGGTCACGTCGACGTCGATGAACTGCCGCACCGGGGGAACGACGATGTTCTCGGTGTCGCCGAGGAGTTGAAGGTCGGCCACGAGGTGCGCGGTGATGAAGAAGTTCGGGATGTGGCGCTCGTCGATCGCGATCTCGACGAGCTTCGCATCACCATCGAGCTTCAGGAGGCGCGACTCGAAAATCTCCTCGGCCTCGACGCCGAGCAGGACGTGCGACCCGCTCGAAGGGGCG
The DNA here is from genome assembly GCA_049298815.1 of Thermoanaerobaculia bacterium. Lineage (GTDB taxonomy): Bacteria > Acidobacteriota > Thermoanaerobaculia > Gp7-AA8 > Gp7-AA8 > JBAQWH01. The sequence continues at coordinate 3,365 of JBAQWH010000565.1, forward strand.
ACGATCATCACGTGCGCGGTCTCCCCCGCGCGGAAGGTGTCGCGGTCGACGATGATCTCGACGCCGCCCTGGTAGTAGCCAAGCCGCTTCGTCGCTGCCGACGCGACCC
>JBAQWH010000566.1:0-1607 GCA_049298815.1 Thermoanaerobaculia bacterium
CGAAGGGTGTCGAAATGCGCGACCCTCCCGAGGAACCCGAGGAACCGAGGAACCCGAGGAACCGAGGAACCGAGGAAACCGAGGAACCCGAGGAACCGAGGAACCGAGGAACCCGAGCCCCCCCCCGGCCCCCGCCCCGCCCGACTCCCCGGCGATCTCCACTATCATCCATCCCCATGTATCTGCTGTACGAGGTAGTGCTCTACCTCGCGCTCCTGCTGGCGTTGCCCTACTTCCTGCTCACGGGGGTGCTCCGAGGGAAGTACATCGTCAATTTTCCGGCCCGGATGGGGTTCTATCGCGATCCGTCCGAGCGTCATGACCTCTGGATCCACGCCGTGTCGGTCGGAGAGACCCTGGCGGCCCAGCCGGTTGTCGCGGAGATCCTGAGGCTCCGGCCGGAGACGACGATCGTCTTCACGACGACGACGGTCACCGGCCAGGCGCAGGCCCGGCGGCTCTTCCCTCAGTCGACGATCACCTACTTCCCTCTCGACTTCCGCTTTGCGGTGAACCGTTTTTTCGGCACGTACGCGCCGCGCGTCTTCGCGACCCTCGAGACCGAGATCTGGCCGAACGTGACCCGTCTGGCGAAGGAGCGCGGCGTCCGGCTGATCCTCGCGAACGGGCGGATCTCGGACCGTTCGTTCCCGCGCTACGACCTGTTCCGCAGGATCGTCGGTCCGGTCCTCCGGAACTACGACCGCATCCTCGCGCGCGAAGAGACGGACCGCGAGCGCTTCATCGCGCTGGGAGCCTCGCCCGCCGCCGTCGAGACGACCGGGAACGTGAAGTTCGACTACGAGCTCGAGACCTCGACGCTCGAGATTGCCGCCGAGCTCGAGGCCCTCATCGGGGGCCGCAAGGTCGTCGTCCTCGGCTCGACGAAACAGGGCGAGGACGAAGAGCTCCTGCCTTACGTGGAGCGTCTGGTCGCCGAGCACAACGCGTTCGTCGTCATTGCACCGAGGAAGGCCGAACGGTTCGAGCTCGTCGCCGGCCTGCTCGCAACGTCGTCGGTCCGGTTCGTCCGGAGGTCGGAGCTCGAGGCCTTCGAAGGCCAGGCCGACGTGCTGCTGCTCGACACCATCGGCGAGCTCCGGAAGATGTACCGCTACGCGACCGTCGCGTTCGTCGGAGGCAGCCTCGTCGCCGAGGGAGGACAGAACCCGATCGAGCCGGCGGCGGCGGGCGTGCCAGTCTGCTTCGGGCCGTCCATGAGCAACTTTCGCGAGATCGCGACGACGTTCGTCCGCGCACGCGCCGGAGCCCAGTGCGCGTCTGCCGCCCAGGTCGCCGACTTCATCCGCCACATGCTCGACAACGAGGCGCTTCAGGCCGAGTGGAGTGCGCGGGCGATGGAGACCGTCTCGCAGAACCGCGGCGCCTCCACGCGGACCGCCGAGCGGATCCTCGAGCTGCTCGCGTGAAACCGCTCATCGCCGTCGCAGGAGCCGTCTACCGCAGCGTCAACGCGCTCCGCCGCGCGCTTTATCGCGCCGGCCTCCTGCACCAGCGCCGCCTGCCGGTGCCGGTCATCTCGATCGGCAACATCGCCGCCGGAGGCACAGGGAAAACCCCCGCGGTCATCGCCCTCGCGAAAGCCT
>JBAQWH010000567.1:0-2543 GCA_049298815.1 Thermoanaerobaculia bacterium
TCGTACGACAGGAACTCGCCGCATACCTTGTCGCGCGGGAAGTGGTCGCGGTCGATGAGCGTGACCTCGACGCCGCGCCGGGCCAGCAGCGTCGCCAGCGTGGAGCCCGCAGGGCCGGCTCCGATGATCGCCACGCCGGTGCTCTCGCTCATTTCCATAGGATCATCCCGAAGCGGTACGGCCAGAAGGCGACGACCTTCCAGCGGTCGGCGCGTGTGCGTGCCGCGACCGCACGCGCTTCGCGGTGCGTGTAGCCCTGCAGCACCGACGCCGGCGCGTCATATCGCGTGATGCGGCCGACGAGACGGAGAAGCGAGAGGAGGCGCACCACGCTGAGCGGCACGTAGTGGCGTTCGGTGTCGTTGACTGCGACGCCGATGCGCGCCACGCGCAGGCTCTCGTCGAGGAGCCCGACGTTCTCGTCGGGGGAGAAGTGGTGGAAGAAGTGCGCCGAGGTCACCACGTCGACCGCATTGTCGAGGAACGGGAGACGCTTCGCATCGCCGACCACGCGGAAGACGTGCGGTCGTTCCACCCTGCCGTACGTCAGGTGGTCGATCTTGAAGTCGAGGCCGACGCGAATGTGATCGCCGCGGAGCGACTGCAGAAGGTCGGAGGTCGCAGTTCCGAGGTCGAGGATCGCGAGCCGCCCGTCCGTTCCTGCGAGATGCCGCACCATCCGCCGGTAGATTCCGACCCCGCCGAGCCACCGGTTGATCCGTCGCAGGTCGCGCAGCGAGCGCTCCACGTCGGCAGCCGGCGCGTCGTGCTCGTCGAGAAGCTCGTCGGTGGTGATCCGTCGGGGCGTGAACAAGGAGGGGAGAGTCTAGCGCGCCTGCGGGGGGATGGACGGCCTCCTCGGTGTGATGACGCGACACTCGGTGCTCCTCTGTGTTCTCTGTGCCTCTGTGGTGAAATCCACGTTCGGTTCACCACCGAGACACAGAGAACACAGAGGTACACCGAGGGCGAAGCGGGCGAGATCTCACCATGCGCGATCCCGAGACCAACCTCGTGCCATTAGACGCCGTCGGAGTCCCGCCCCTGGGATGTGCTGATCGCGACACTGATGGCTACGCGTACCGCTTCAGCACCAGCGCCGAATTCTTCGAGCCGAAGGCGATGGTGTTGCAGACGGCGGCTTCGATGTCGGCGCGACGGCCGAGGTCCGGGACGTAGTCGAGGTCACACTCGGGGTCGGCGTCGGTGAGGTTGATGGTCGGCGGAAGGATCCCGTCGCGCATCGCCATTAGAGTCGCCGCAACCCCTGCGGCACCGCAGGCGCCCTGCGGATGGCCGATCATCGACTTGGTCGCGGAGCCGGCGAGCCTGGTCGCGTGCGCGCCGAAGGCGAGTTTCACGGCGCGCGTCTCGATCCGGTCGTTCAGGTCGGTGGAGGTTCCGTGGTAGTTGACGTACTGCACCTGCGCCGGTTCGATTCCCGCTTCGCGCATCGCGAGCGACATCGCCCGCGCAGGCTCTTCGCCCGACTCGTCCATCCGCACGCGGTGGTACGCGTCGCAGGTCGATCCGTACCCGGCGACCTCTGCGTAGATGCGGGCGCCACGCGCACGGGCGGTCGATTCACGCTCCATGACGAACATCCAGGCCCCTTCGCCGAGGACGAAGCCGTCCCGCGACGCGGTGAACGGACGGGAGCCCGCGGTGGGATCGTCGTTGTGCGTGTTCGAAACGATCCGCATCATGCAGAAGCCGGTGAGGATCCCCTCGGTGATCGTCGCGTCGGCACCGCCGGCCAGGACGTAGTCGGCGACGCCGAGCCTGAGGTTGCGGTAGGCGTAGCCGATTGCGTCGGTCGACGACGTGCAGCCGGTCGACATGACGTGCGAGAAGCCGTGGAGGTCGTGCGTCATCGAGATCTCGGATCCGATCGTGCCGATCGTTCCCGAGGGGACCGAGTAGATCGAGGCCTGCCGCGAAGCGCCCTTGTACCAGAGCTCGTACATCCGCTCGGAGAACTCGATCGCGCCGCCACCGGAACCGAGCATCACGCCGAACTGCCGCTTCGTCTCGAGGTCGAGCTGCGACGGCTCGATCGACGCATCTGCAAGAGCCTCGTGCGAAGCCGCGAGCACCATCGGGACCACGCGCGAGACGTGACGGATGTTCTTCGCATCGACCCACTGCCCGGGATCGAAGTCGACCTCGCCGGCGATGCGGGAGGGAAGCGACGAGGCGTCGAACTGCGTGATCTGCCGGACGCCACTGCGCCCTTCCTTCAACGCCTGGAAGTACGCCTCGCGTCCGACTCCGTTGGGGCTGAGAGCGCCGACGCCGGTGATGACGATCCGTTCGTGGGACATGGGGAGGGGAAGAGTAACTGAAGTGTGAAGTGTGAAGTGTGAAGTGTGAAAGGGGCGGGTGGGTTTCACACTTCTTACTTCACACGTCACACCTCATTGCTTACGGTCTGCGCCGGCCGCGGCCGGCGCCTGAGCCTGAGCCTGATGGTGCCGAGGGACGCGACGCGGCGGGACGTGCTCCGCCGGGACGGCTACCCGAAGGCCGTGACGGTGCAGAAG
>JBAQWH010000568.1:0-4989 GCA_049298815.1 Thermoanaerobaculia bacterium
GGGCCCAACGGTCGCCGAGGCGGCTCACGGCGACGGCGTCGGGGGCGACGGTCGGGGGCGCGTCTTCGACGACGGCACCCGACGGGTCGTCGATCGTCAGGGTCACCTCGATCTCGACGGCGTCGAAGGCGGTGAGATCGAGGTCATAGCCGATCGCGATCAGGGCTTCGAACTCGGCCTTGAGCTTCGACGGATCCCACTTGCCGTCCTGCGGCAAGCGATTGAGGGCGAGGCGCAGAGCGCGGATCTCCTCATTGGAGCGACCACGGACGACGACGGCGCCGATCTGTTCGTTGCCGAGCGCCTTCCATTCATCGGCGATCAGATGGCCGTCGACGATGATGTTGTTCTCATCGATCAGGATCGGCACGGCCTGACCGTATCGCTCGAGGATCGCGCGCGCCTTGCGGCGCTGGCCGACGGGGTGGACGCGCGGGGAAGGTTGGTACGCGTTCAACTCGGAGAGCTTCACGTACTCGATCTGCAGGGTGTTGCCGTGCATGGGCGTGGTCCTAACCGGCGTACGAAGACCGGTGTGGGGGAGCCGATCGCATCGGCGCGGCCATCACCATTCGGGCCGCTTCGCCCCCCCACTCGGTTTCGTCCATTGGTGACATCCTTCCCGGAATCATCATCTGATCAACAGATCGCGACGTTTGATAGATTTCCTTTTGAAAACAGCGCATCGCCGCGTCGCACAACGGTGTCATTTTCGTCTTGTCCGGTATATAAACGAACATATTCGCCTCACCTTCAATCCCATTCGGATCGGAGCAAAAATGTCGGGAAGAGGTCGTCCGCCGAACCAGATCCGCCCACCGACCAAGGCCGAGCGCGAGGAATTCGTGCAGATGCTCAAATCTACATCCGCCCCGCGCAGCGTCAAGCGGCGGATCGAAATCCTCATGGATCTGACGAATTCCGCAGTCGTACGGCCGTCGATCACCGAGATTTCCGAGAAATACGGCGTCCCCCGTCAATTCGTCACCCGATGTGTCGCCCGTTGGAATGCAGGTGGCCTGGTCGGTCTCTACGACCGCGGCAATCGAGGTCGCAAGAGAGCTTATGACGAGGAAGATCTGGCGAGCGCCGTCGACGACGCTCGACGTGACACGCCTCGCCTACAACACCCACCAATCCGTCGCATCGCCGAACGACTGGGCCTTTCGAAGAGTGCTGCGGCGGAAGCCTTGATCGACACCGGCGCCTGGTCACCGCGTGCGAAGGGACCGAACATTTCGCGCGACATCTCGTTCATCAATACGGTCGTCGACTTCGTCGGTCTCTACATCAACCCGCCGAATGGTGCATTTGCTCTGTGCGCCGACGAGACTCTGCGTTCGAGTCCGGGGCTATTACGTCCGCTCCTCGGACACGGCACGGAATTCAGTTGGGGCAAGACTGTGCTGGACGTCGGTGACGACGAACACCGTTCGCGATCTTACCCGGTCTTTCGCGGATCTCTCCCCGCCGCATTGGATATCGGAAACGCGGGAAACCACCCGATACTCCAGCAGAGAAGCCATCATCGAGGTTTCATCGAGTTCTTACAAAGAGTGGACAAAGATGTTCCTCAGGAGCTCTCGATCCATGTGGTCACTGGCGCCTATCAGCCGACGCTCTACAAGCCGATAAAAGACTGGCTTCAACTCAATCCGCGCATCCATGTTTACGAAGTCGATACTTACACGAATTGGGTTCGTCAAATATCAAGATGGTTTCGTTTTCTCATGAACTCAAACATAAGCCGAAGCGCCCAGATCAGTACGGCTTCGTTCATCATGAAGATCGATAAGTCCTACGAACAGTATGCGATGAGCCGCCCGTTCGTCTGGACGGCAGAGTATGCCACGATCCTGCTCAAGATGCGCGAGAGGAAGCGCGCCGATCACGAGAAAGAAAAGAAAACATCACCGTCACCCAATGATGTGCGTTGACTTGTGGCCGTGACATCTCGCAGTAGTCGCATGCCGAAATAGAGGAATGCATACGTCAACGTAAATCTATCGTCCAGTCGACGCCGAGCCATACCTATAGGTTTCGACCTGCGACCGATCCTGACGCAGCTCGTGATCACTCTCCTCTTTCGGTCGGCTTCCCGGACCCCGTCACGTCCGGCCGATCTGATGGAGGCGTACCGTGATCCGCACGTTTCATTCCGCTGCCGTCCTCTTCATCCTCGCCGTGACCGCCCCTGTTCTCGCCCAGGACGCCGTGACCTGGGGCAAGTGGGCTGACAATCCGTCCGCCTGCGCCGATCCGGCGCACTACGGAATCCTCACCTTCGAGGGCTTCACCTGGAACAAGCTCGTCTGCAAGACCCAGGCGAGCGAGACCTTCTGGGGCGGTGAGAAGCGGGCGATGGTCTGCGACGTGGGCACGCACAAGGACCTCTCCAGCCTGATGGTCTTCACCCGAACCTCGGAGACGACCCTGCAGTTCGACATGAACATCATGTCCGACCCGCCGGCGATCGGCGGCGTCACCATGTATCGCTGCCCGGTCGGGAAATGAGCCGCGCCTCCACCTTGGGCTGTGGAAATCCCTCTTCCCGCCTTCGACCTGCGACCGCTTCTGACGCAGCGACGAATTAGTCCAAACCACATGACGATCCGCGACCAGACCCCGATGACCGAGGCCGCACCGACGCATCCGCTCTGCTGCGGCCTGTTCTGGTTGGTGCCGTGCGGGCCGGTCGATTGGCGGTTCCTCACGACGGTCGTGCGGTCACAGGCAGGCGGTCCTCCCCTCGATCTCGACCAGCTCGGCATGCTGTTCGAAACCCTGTGGCCGGCGCTGGGTGTCTTCGACGAAGATCTCGTCGCTCATCCGCACGACGACTTCCCGCGCGGGCTCGTCATCTTCGCCGACGATGGCAGTGCTCATTTCAGGATCGATCCCTGCCTGAACCGGCCGCGCCTCGTTCGCGACCTCACCCGGGCCTTCGCCGTCGACCTCGACCGGACCTTCGTCAGAACGGATCGGCGCCTGACCCACGCCTGGTCGCCGCCCTGGGCCTCCAGTTCCTGGCGCTGGTTGTGAGGAGACGGGTGATGCGGGTGTGTATCCATCGGGGAACCCGGGAGATCGGCGGCACCGTCGTCGAATTGGAGGCCGACGGACAGCGGCTGCTTCTCGACTGTGGCCTGCCGCTCGGCACCGAGGCCGATGATCCGGTGCCGATGCCGCCGGTCGCCGGTCTCGTCGAGCCGGATGACACCCTCCTCGGCGTCGTCCTCTCCCACGGCCATCGCGACCACTGGGGCCTCCTCGCCCACACCCGGCCAGATCTCCCCCTCTACATGGGGGCGGCGACCGAACGCATCTTCGCCGCCGCCGCGCCCTTCGTTCCCGATCAACCGGGGCTGAAGGCTGCGGGCCATCTCGTCGACGGCGAGCGGCTGGTTCTCGGTCCCTTCACCGTGACGCCGCATCTGGTCGACCACTCGGCCTTCGACGCCTATGCGCTGACCGTCGAGGCCGGGGGCAAGCGGCTGTTCTACGGCGGCGACCTGCGTGGCCACGGCCGCAAGGGCGGGCTGTTCGAGAAGCTCGTGAAGCACCCGCCGCCCGACATCGACGCGATGCTGCTCGAAGGCTCGAGCTTTGGCCGGCTCGACGAACAGGCCTCCTTCCCGACCGAGAGCGAGATCGAAGAGCGGCTGGTCGAGCGGATCGGAGAGACGCCGGGCCTCGTGCTGGTCGCCGCCTCTGCCCAGAACATCGACCGGGTGGTGAGCGTCTTCCGGGCAGCGCGCCGCACCGCACGGTCTCTCGTGGTCGACCTCTATGCCGCCGAGATTCTGCGGGCGACCGAGCGCTCGACGATCCCGCAGACCTCCTGGCCCGACGTCGTCACCTTCGTCCCCTTTCACCAGCGGGTGCGGATCAAGAAGACCGAGCGCTTCGATCTGCTCAGTCCCCACGGCGACGGCCGCATCTATCCGGAGGATCTGACGGCTCATCCCGAACGCTTTGTCGTCCTCTTCCGCGCCAGCCTGCTTGCCGACCTCGAGCGCGCCGGGTGCCTCGGCGGCGCCCGAGCGATCTGGTCGCAGTGGTCGGGCTATCTCGCCGAGGACCGTGGCAAGGCGCTCGTCGCCGCGCTCGCGGCACACGGACTCGGCCTCGAGGTGATCCACACCTCGGGTCACGCCTCGATCGGCGACCTGAAGCGGCTGGCCGAGGCGATCGCCCCGAAGGCCCTGGTGCCGATCCACACCTTCGAGGCCGAGCGCTACCCGGAGATTTTCAACGATGTCGTCGTCCGACACGACGGCGAATGGTGGGAGGTTTGAATGACCAACTTCAGACGGGGCATCCGCAATGCGGCCTTCATCGATGCGCTGGCACAGCTCTCCGGCCACGACGGTTGGTGGCGCGAGGTTCTGCGCGAACCGAGCCTGATCATCGGGGTCCGGGATGAATATCTGAATGTCTATTGGCAGGGCCAATCGCTGTTCAAGGTGTCGCTGGTCCACGGTAAGGTCGCGGCGACCACCCATCCGAAATACCTGCTCAACCCCGACCTCGCCGGTCAGGTCAGCCTCGACGTCGAGACGGGTGGGTTCGCCGCCCTGAAGGACGACGCCATCGCCACGACCTGGGAGCCGGGCGTCACCCTCGGCCGGATGAAGCGAGCTGCGGCCCTCTATGCCGGCGGCGAGAAGAAGGGCGTCCAGGCGACCGCGACCACCCATCCCGACACCCTCGACGTCGAGATCGCCTTCCCCGCCTCGGAGGTGACGGACCAGTCGGTGCCAAGGCTCGATCTGGCGCTGCTCGAAGATACCGGTGCCGAGAGCCGTCTGGTGTTCTGGGAGGCGAAGTGCTTCGCCAATCCCGAGCTGCGGTCGACGGGTGAGAAGAACGTCGTTCGCCAGATCGAGACCTATCGGATGATCGTCGGTGCCCACCGGTCCGACATTCTCGACAGCTACGGGATCGTCGCCCACAACCTCGCCGCCTTCGCCGCGATGAGCGGAGGGG
>JBAQWH010000569.1:0-1925 GCA_049298815.1 Thermoanaerobaculia bacterium
GCCTGCAGGTCCGTCCCCGGGGCAACGCTTCGTCGCTCGGCATGGGCGGACGGCGCGAGGCATCCCGCCGCCACGACCATCAGCCCCAAAAGCCCGCTGCCGTACCGCACGGGCATGCCCCCTAGACGTGGCGCGGCTCGACCAGCATGCGTCCGCACATCTCCATGTGCATGGCGTGGCAGAACCAGGTGCAGAAGTACCAGAAGACACCCGGCTTGTCGGCGACGAAGGTCACCGAGGAGGTCTGCTGCGGGTCGATCTCGATGTTGATGCCGTAGTTGACGATGCAGAAGCCGTGGACGAGATCCTCCACGTCGTCGACATTGGTGACATAGACGGTGACGTCGTCGCCCTGCTTCACCTGGAAGCTCTGAAGCCCGAAGGTAGGTGCGCTCGACGTCATGTAGACGCGGACCTTGCCGCCGTCACGAACGACCTTCGAGTCGGCTTCGAGCTTGACACCGTCGGCGGCCGCCTGCTTGCGCGCGTCGTCGAAGAAGGGATCGTCGCGCTTCCAGATGCTGGTGACGCGATCGTCCAGCTTGGAGCGGTGGATGATGATCGCATCATGCGGCTCGGCGAAGCTCGGTCCGTCGTGAACGACGACCATGCGATCGCCGGAGATGTCGATCAGCTGATCGTTCTCGGGCTTCAGAGGTCCGACGTTGAGGAAGCGGTCCTTCGAGAACTTGTTCAACGACAGGAGCCATTTTCCGTCCGCTTCCTTGGTCTGGCCCATCGAGGTGTGATTGTGGCCGGGCTGATAGTGGACATCGACCTTATGGATGACCGGGTTGACCTTCTCGCCCTTGAACGCGCGCCGCGCGAGGTCGATGTTCCACTTGCAGACCTGGCTGTCGAGGAACAGCGTCGTAAAGGCATTGCCTTTGCCGTCATAGGCCGTATGAAGCGGGCCGAGGCCGAGCTCCGGCTCGGCGACGACAACGTCCCGCGGCTTGATCTTGTCGTCGAACAGATTGTCGAACAGCCGCACGTCGAAGACGGTGACGGTCGGCGAGAGCTTGCCGTTCGCGACGACGTGGATGCCGTCGGGTGCCGTGTTGATGCCGTGCGGGCTGTTCGAGACGGGGACATAGCGCGTGTAGGGCGATCCGTGCCGCCCGTCGATGACCGGGACGCCGTTCATCTCCTTGTAGTCGCCCTTCCTGACCGCGTCCTCGATCCGCCCGATATCGAAGATCGTCACCCAGTCCTGCTCTTTTGCGATCATGTCGGCGAGGACGACGCCCTTCTCGGAATTGTAGCAGGTCGAGAAGGCGTACTTGCCTTGATAGTCGGCATCGGTATTGTCGAGATTGCCGTCGACGATGACCTGCCAGGCGACTTTCATGGTGTCGCCGTCGACGGCCGAGAACATCGACCAATAGCTCTTCGGATCGTCGAGCACCGCCCCGTCGTTCGGCAGCGGAATTGCGTACTCGCCGTTGCAGAAAAGATATCCGGTGCGCGGATATTTCTGCGGCCGCATGCCGTGAATCGTGTATTGATTCGGCAACTCGACGATCTTGTCGCACTTCATGACATCGGTGCGAATCCGGGCGAGGCGCGTATTGGCCTTGTCGTTGATGAAGATATAGCGGCCGTCGTAGGTGCCGTCGGTGAACGACATGTGCGGATGGTGGCAATCGCCGTTCTGCCAGGCGACCATGCCGCGCTTTTCCAGCCGCTCGCGGGTTTCTCGGGTCAATCCCTCGGTGAGCACCTTCAGCGATTCGTTGGTCAGCCCCCAGCCTGTCGCGCTGCAGCGGTTGAACACCGGAACGCGCATCAACTCGCGCATCGACGGCAGTCCGACGATGCGGACCTCGCCGGTCTGTCCGCTGGAGAAGAACACGTAGTATTCGTCGAGCTCGCCCGGCGCGACCTCGTGCTTCTGCGCACCGGGGCGTGCGACGTTGCGGGTC
>JBAQWH010000570.1:0-5045 GCA_049298815.1 Thermoanaerobaculia bacterium
GGGTGAGGTCGCGCAAACGGGGGCCGCCCGCCCCCGCCCGAGGGCGCAGGCACGGATCTATACTCGGCGGCACAGGGGACAACTCAGATGGCCGAGCGGGTCTGCGCGAATTGCGGAGGCGTGGTCGATTCAGTCGGCAGCGTGTGCGAGAACTGTGCGACACAGGCCGTCAGTCGCGAGGCAATCCCGCCGGCTGCTGGTGACCTCCCGGAGATCTCGGGATACCGCCTCCTGTCGCAACTCGGTGAGGGGGGCATGGGCACGGTCTATCTCGCCGAGGAGACGGCCCTCGGCCGCCGCGTCGCGATCAAGATCATCGGCCGCCGCGTCGTCGACGACGCGCGATCAAAGACGCGCTTCGCGCGCGAGGCGCGGACGCTGGCGACCATCGAGCATCCGAACGTCGTCCGCGTCTACTCGTACGGCGAGGCGGGGGGACAGCCGTACCTCGCGATGGAGTTCGTCGAAGGCGAAACGCTCGGCGATCGGCTCGGCCGGGACGGTTCCATGTCCGTCGACGAGACGCTGCGCATGCTCCGCCAGATCGTCGAAGCGCTGGAAGCGGCGTGGGAGCAGCACGTCGTGCACCGCGACATCAAGCCGTCGAACGTGCTGATCGACCGGCGCGGGAGAGTCCGCGTGGCCGACTTCGGACTGGCCAAGCCGATCGACGTCCGCTCGGATTCGCCCGAGCACTCGCTCACCGAGGCTGGACTCGTCGTAGGTACGCCGCACTACCTCGCTCCCGAGCAGGCGCAGGGGCTCCCGACCGATCATCGTTCCGACATCTATTCACTCGGCTTGCTTTTCTACCAGATGCTCACCGGGAAGCGTCCGTTCGACGCGAGCTCGCCGTTCGAGATCATCGCAAAGCAGCTCCGCGAGCAGCTCCCTTCGGTTTCGAACGTCCGCGGCGACGTCCCCTCAGGTGTCGTGCAGCTACTCGAGTCGATGACGCGGAAGAAGCCGGAGGAACGGCCGCAGACGCACCGCGAGATCCTCGAGACGATCGAAACCCTGATCGGGACAACGCCGGGCTCGAACTCGATGACGCAGGTGAACGTGAAGCCCGCGAGTGGGCACCGCCTGATCGGCTGGTGGAAGTCGTTCGCGATCATCGGCGCGACGATCGCGGTGGTGTGGGCGGTGTCCTGGTTCGTGGTGATGGGGAAGAAGAAAGGCGCTCCTGCAGTGCCTCAGCGTCCGCAGTCGTCCTTCGTGGTCGCCGTCACACCGTTCTACGGCCCCGATGACGACTCGGTGAAGGAAGGGCGCGTGATGGCCGCTCTCGTCGAACGCGCGGTCGGCGAGCGCCTCGGAGCCGCCGTGACCGTCGTCGGCATCGAAGAGACGAAAGATCCCGTCCGCTCCGACGACCAGGCGCGTGCTCTCGGCGAGAAACTCCGCGCGAGTGCAGTCATCTGGGGTGAGGCGTTCGCACTGCGGGCGGAGACGGAGATCCAGCCGCACGTGACGGTCATCTCGCGCTCGGAAGAGGCCGGATCTCAGGACAATGCGACCGCTGGAGCGGGTGCGCTGTCGCAGTCACCCGAGGAAGCGTTCGGGAGTCGCGGCTCCCCGACGGTCAAGCTCCAGGCTGCAGCCCCGAACCAGATCGAACTGCGGAAGATGTCAGCCGCTGGCATCGGCGATCTCGTCGTCCTTCTCGCCGCCATTCATCAGCTCGAACGCGAGAAGAAGCCCAAGTCGGCTCTGGCACTTCTCCGCCAGCTCCCTCAGACCACCGAGACGATGAGATATGAAGTCCGTGCGCTCCTCGAGCAGCACGACAATGTCGCGGCGCGAGAACGGCTCGAACAGATTACCGCCCGCGACGGGAGCGACGTCGAGAGCCTCGCGCTGCTCGGCGAGCTCCACGCCGTCGACGGAGCGTTCGACAAAGCGGCGGAGGTCTTCCGCCGCGCCGAGGCCACCGGCAAACCGTTCAAGACTTCACGGGCGATCCTGTTCGAAGGAGGGCTCTGGCTCAAAGAGACCTACCGCACGATCAAGACTCGTGAAGAACGCGACACCGCTTCGATCGTGGTGGTCGATCCCACCTCAGGCGTGGTGCTGAAGCGGTTCGCACTGCCCGGAGCCGCGCTGGCGCTCAGGCTCGACCATGGTTCCCTCGAGATCTCCTACGATCCGTTCAGGTCTGCTCCCCCCCGCACCATCCGGTTCCGCAACGGCCGTCCGGACGAGCAACTCTTCATGCCGGTCAATTACATGTGGCGGCTCGGTCTCGCGCGGTCAGGTTCGGTGATCCCGGCGAATTTCATCAATGAGGTCAGCGGAGTTCGCAAGTACGGCGAATCTGAAGGCCGTTTCGGTCTCTTCGGCGAGCGCCACACCGGCTTTCCCGAGACGCTGCCCGCGCTCGAGCAGGCTCTCCGTGCAGCGGCGCAGCAGGATCCGACGCACCCCTGGCATCTCCTGTGGCTTGCCGTCACGCTCGACCACATGGGCCGCCGGGCCGAAGCGGAGGCGGTCGCAGCCGACCTCGCGCGCCGCGATTTTCCCGGGATTCCCTACTACGTCTATGGGCCGATGGCGAATCAGTTCGAGCGGCTGAAGAAACACGAATGGGCCGACGCGATTTGGCAGCGGATGGCGGCGCGGCGTGCACGGGTCGAACAGCCGGTGAGCTTCACGACGCTCCTCGAGAGGCTGCTGAATGGCGCGCCGCGTCAGGCGGCGCTGAACAGAGATCCCGAACGCGGCTACGAGGTCCTGAGGAAGTCGCGCGAGATCAGCGGTCTTTCGTTCGAAGGGGAAGACGTCGCCGCCACGTTGTGGGCGCGCTACTTCGACGCGAAGGGCGACCCGGCGCGCGCGCAGCATGAGCGTGAGATCGCCGCGGGCGTGCTCGCCTCGCCGCTCAGCATGACGAACTCCGCGTCGCGTCTGAAGAACGCGGTGACGACGATGGTCGCGGTCGCGATCGGGCTGCTGATGTTCACCGTGATTCTGATCGCCGTCGGTGTCGCGAGAGCGCGGTCGCTGCCTCGAACCGCAAGGCGCACCATGTGGCGGCAGCACCCCGCATGGGCGGTGTCACTCCTGACGCTCGCGGGTGGAGCCGTTCTGATCGCAGCTGCGTATCTGCTGCTGGTCAAAGAGACGATGCTGCCGGTCGTGATCTTCGCCATCGCAGCAGGCATCACAGCGACGCTGCGCATCACGCGGCTCTCGACGCGGTCGATTCTCGCAAGCATCCCGACCGCCGCGCGCCGAACGCTGTTCGTCGCCTATGGCCTGCTCGTCGCTACGGCGATCCTCGCCGTTCTCCAGGTCCGGGGGGTCGGCGCCATCAGTGCCATGCCGATCGGACTGGCCGACTCGCAGGGGCATCCCTGGATTCGGAAGGAGGCCGACGATCTCCTGCGCGCGAAGCCGACGGACGCGTCGCGGTATCTCACGGCAGTCGTCAATCACTGGGGACGCGAGTGGCTGCGGGCGGAAGAGCTCTACTCGGCTCTTCCGGAGGACCACCCAGGAGCACGGGCGAACCTCGCAGCCGTTCGCGCGCGCCGGCTGCCGACGGTGATGCTGACGCAGCAGGATGTCCATGACGCGTACAGCGCCGGCGCGATCTCCTCGATTCTCCCTCCAGTCCAGGTGCTATCGGCCCTCGGAGAGTTCGGCCTCCCGGTGCGGACCGGACCGTGGGCGGTGGCCGGTTACCTCGCGCCGGTCGTGCTGCCGCTGCTGTTGCTGATCGTTCTGTCGTTCGTCCCCGCGGCCGCGGGTGAAGCTCTGCGGCACGGCGCCGCGTGGACGGCTGCGGAAGTCCTCGTTCCCGGACTCCGATACGCCCGACTGCGCAAACACGTGCGAGCGTTCGCGACCCTCCTCACGCTGGCGTTCGTCGCGACAGGGGCCGCGGTCCTGGGCGAGCTCGCCGGCTCCGGTGGCATGCTGGCGCTGATGTCGGGCAAGGTGCCGGACTACTTCGCAAGCGCCTACCCCTTGCCGAACGGCCTCCATGTGAGTTTCGGCGACCGGGTCGCACTGCTCTTCGCTCCGGACGGTGCCGTGGTCTGGTGGGCGGGCTTCGCGGTCGCTCTCGCGGCCTTCGTGGTGCTCCACGCCGCCACCGTCCTGGAGATCATCCGCGAATGGCGTGGGCGCCGCCTGCCGGCTGCACCCGCTCCGGCGGCGACGTGATCAGCTTCCGACCATGAAGGCGCGGGTGAACGTGCCGAGTGTCTCGAGGTGGTGCGTGTTCGGGAAGAGGTCGAGCAGATCGAGCGAGGTCAGGTTCCAGCCGACCGAAACGAGACGGCTGGCGTCGCGGGCGAACGTCACCGGGTCGCACGACAGGTAGAGGATCGACTCGCGGGTCCGTTCGGCGACCGTGTCGATGACTTCCGGCTTCGCTCCGGCGCGCGGAGGATCGAGGAACGTGCAGTCGGTCTCGCGCATCTTCGGGAGCCAGCGCTCGACCGGTGAGTCGACGATCTTCACGCTCCGCGGCGTGTTCAGCCTCGCGTAGTGCACCGAGGCCGGCGCGCTCTCGATGGCGGTCACGTGGTCGAAGACCGTCGCCAGGGGAGCGGAGAAGAACCCGGCGCCGGCGTAGAGGTCGACTGCGTACCGCTTCCGTTCGACACGCGAGGCGTGAGCGGTCACGAGCTCGATCATCGTGCCGAGGAGGTGGCGGTTGACCTGGAAGAACGAGGTGGTCGACACGCGGTAAGCGAACCGGCCGGCGCTGACGGTCAGCTCCTGCTCGCCGGAGATGACCTCGCCGTCGATCTCCCAGATCTGCCCGGTGGAGGGGTCGTCATCCTCGACCGAGTCGGGATGGTGTTCGTGGAGGGCAGCGTCGGGGGCACCGCTGGCGGATCGGGCAGCCGTGTCCGTTCCGTACGTTTTTGCCGTCTCGACGCCGACCACCTCGCACGCGCTCGTCAGTGGGACGACGCGGTTCGAGCGCATGGCGTAGAAGCCGACGGCGCCCGAAGCGTCACGGTGCAGCCTCGAGCGCAGCCGGTAGTTGAGCGGCGAGGGGTGGACGGTCACGTCCGGCAGGCCGGCGA